>DATFWM010000091.1:0-2826 GCA_035259295.1 Blastocatellia bacterium
GCTGCGAAAGGTATTACGTCTGCGATATGGACACGTCGTCTCGTCGTTCCCGCGAAAGCGGGAACCCAGAGCACTCTTCAAACGGCCCTGGCAACAAGCAATATTGGATTCCCGCGGACGAGGGAATGACGGGATCTCGACATTGTACTAACGAAAGTAGCGCTCGCGAAACTCACAGATACTTTTGAAAGCGACGCAACACTCCATGAAGATCACCGAAATCGAAACACCAGCTCTGCTGCTGGATATGGATGTCATGGAGTCAAATCTGCGGAAGATGGCATCCTTCTTCGCCGACAGCAGCGCCAAGCTGCGTCCGCATTTCAAAAACCACAAATGCCCCGACCTAGCCCTACGTCAACTGGCTGCCGGCGCGATTGGGATGACTTGCGCGACGGTTGCCGAAGCAGAGAGTTTGGTGCGCCATGGCGTCAAGAGTGTGCTGATTGCCAATGAGATCGCAGACCCTATCAAGATTGGCAAGTTCATAGAGCTGGCCAAGCAAGCGGACGTCATGGTTTGTGTCGACAACGAAGCAGTTGTCGACACAATTGCCAAAGCGGCCCGCAGCCAGGGAATTCAGCCCAGTGTCCTGATTGACGTCGACGTGGGTTTGCACCGCTGCGGAGTCCAGCCAGGTGAGCCGGCCGTTCGTTTGGCAAGGATCGTCGTGGAACGAGGGTTGCGGTTTCGAGGTCTCATGGGTTACGAAGGCCGGGTACGAATGCATGACGGCCCTGAAAAGTTAAAGGTGTGCTCAGAATCGATACGCCTGTTGGTAGAAAGTCGTGATCTCGTTGTGCAAGCGGGGATCCCCGTAGAAATCCTGAGCGGAGGCGGGACGAGTTCTTACAACATCCCCAATCGTTACCCCGGGCTCACTGAGGTCCAGGCAGGTTCTTATCTTGTGATGGACACAGACTATCGCTACTGTTGCTGCACCGACTTCAACCTCGCACTGAGCGTCCTCACAACCATTGTCAGCAAAACGGGCAATGAGCGTGTGGTAGTCGATGTCGGAGTCAAAGCACTGAGCGCTCTTCGCGGACTGTCATCAGTGAAAACCGCCCGCGGCGTCACTCTCAAAGCTCTGAATGCCGAGCATGGCATTATTCAGCTCGACAATCCTGATCGGCCACTTGAAGTGGGGGACAAGATCGAGCTTTGGGTGCATGACGCCGACCCCACCATCAGTCTTCACCGGCAAATCTTCGGCATTCGAAACGGCCTCGTGGAAGAAGTCTTCAGGGTTGAAGGATGACACGCCGCGCCTGGCTTGCCACCAAGTGGAGAATTTGTGGACTTCTTTTTCTCGCACAACGATCTCGCTTCAACAAAGTACTGCCTGGCGAATCCGGGGAATGAATACTTGGTCTATTTGCCGGAGGGCGACGAAGCAACGGTCGATCTCTCGAGTGCCCCAGGAGAATTTGCGGTCGAGTGGATGTACCCGGTCGACGGGACAATTACTCCCGGCGATATGGTTAAGGGAGGCGCTAAGCCGAATTTCGCTGTTCCTTTTAGCGGCGCTGCAGTCCTATATCTTCGAAAGATTAAGTAATGGTCGTGTCGTGTGGAGGGCGTCATGAACGTCGATGCGACTTTTCTTCGAAAGCGTTTTACAGACCAGGTTGCGCTGGTAGTGGGCGGCGCTCAGGGCATTGGCAAAGCCATTGCCACACGGATGGGCCTTGAGGGATCGCAGGTTGTGATTGCTGACATTGATCGCAAGATGATGGCCAGCACTTCTGACGAGATGCGGAAGGTCGGAACCGGTGTGCGAACGATTATCTGCGATGTCTGCAAGAGCAACCAAGTTGATCGCATGGTTCAAAAAGTCCTCAGCTGGAATGGCCGGATCGATGTCCTCTTTTACGTGGCAGGTGTGTGCCAGGCCGTGCCCTTTCTGAAGACTGATCAACAGCTCTGGAATTGGACCATGAATACCAACTTGAAAGGAGCGTTTCTGGTAGCGCGCGCCGTTGCTCCTCATATGGTGAAGCGCCGAAGAGGGAAGTTGGTTTTCATGGCTTCTACAAATAGTTTCGATGGAGAAGCCCTGCAGGCTCCTTACAATGCTTCCAAAGCCGGTCTCTACCTCCTCGCCAAGACTTTGGCAAGGGAACTCGGCCCATATGGAATCAACTCCAATGCAATAGGCCCGGGGTTCATTCGGACCCGTTTGAGTGAGCCGTTCATGAAGACCCGGGAGTTTAAGAAAAAGTACATCCAGAACCAGCAAATACCCCTCGGGCGATTTGGTTTGCCTGAGGATGTTGCAGGCCCCGCAACTTTCCTGGCTTCGCGAGACGCTGACTACATCAACGGCGTATTGCTCTTTGTCGACGGTGGACAACTGGCGTAAGGCCTGCTTCCGAAAATCGGTGTTTGAACCGCCACGAACGCCAAGGGTATGAACCAAAATCACGGCTACCCTAGGAAAGCTCCGCTGGGAGCGCGGACGCCCTCGTCCGCATCCGGCGCGGCTTCGGCACAATGAGGCCGACGGGCCAAGCCGAGCGGGTCGAACAGGAATTGTTTCTCTTGTACGATGCTCGATGATCAGGATTAACGCTGCCGCCTAGGAAGAACAGCGAGTCAGACCGCCCAGAAAAATCGCATACGTGGCTTGATAGGAGTTTTAAGATGATTACTTTTGCAAGTGATTTGAAAACGCCTGAAGGCCCTGTCGCGCTTCCGGACGGCAGCTTCTTAGTTGTAGAAGGCGAGCGGGGATCTGTTACTCAAATAAGCCCGGACGGCCACTCAAAGCGCATTGTCGCTGTCACTGGCGAACCCAACGGATTGGCGGTGGACCGCGCCGGC
>DATFWM010000092.1:0-5142 GCA_035259295.1 Blastocatellia bacterium
GCTGGAAAATCGAATTTGAAAGAACTTAGCAGCAAGCTAACACAGCGGGCGCAGATTGGTCAAATCAGCATCAAATACCCAGCGAACTCATATTGTAGTCCATCCGACGTTTTGAGAGAATACACGTCCCGCCGCGGTTAATTTGAGGTCTTTGCGGCCCAGCGCTCGATGACTAGGACCAGAGAACATCGAAAGCGAAAGAAACGGGCAACTCGAGCTTCGTATATAGTCTTCATCAGTCACTCGTCCTCGGATTCCTGGATAGCTGATCGCGTGGCTGAGAAGGTCAAGTTAGCGGGCGCCGAGACTTGGATAGACCGCAGAGACTTAAAGGCCGGCGACGTCATCGTCGAGGAGATCATTAAAGGCATAGACGCATGTCACGAAGCACTGGTGTTAGTGTCCCCGGGCAGCGTAAAGTCTCAATGGGTGCTTTACGAAATCGGCGCTGTCTCGGGGCAACACAAGCGCGTGACGCCGGTTCTGATTCACGTCCGTCGCGAAGCAATTATTCCGACCAAGGGGGTGAAAGCGATCGATCTTAACGAGTTCGATCAGTTCCTGCTACAATTGCAGAAACGAGTTGAAGATTGGGAAAGGCAAGGTCAGTAGTGGCATATAAGGTCTTCATCAGTTCTACCCACAAAGACATTGAGGTGGCTCGCGACCTCGCTCGTAGGCTCGAGGAAGCGGGTGTGAAAGTCTTCTCAGTCGATAAGACGGCGGTGCCGGGCGAAACAGTCTCAACAACGGTGACTCGCTCATTGCGGGACGCTGACGAGGTCGTTGTTGTATTGACTGATAGTTCAGTGAACAATCCAGGAATCATTTTCGAGATAGGAGCTGCGTCGGGCCTGCACAAGCGCATAACTCCCATCTTAGTGAACGTGGAGAAGGATCAGATTCCCCCATTTGTCAGCGATTACGTCAGATTTGCTGACGTGCCTCGATATATCAGCAAATTGGCGGAGCGAGTGCGTGGACTCGAGCTACAACCGGCCTGATTCTACGATAATTGACATCCAATCATCGTCCCGCTATCCTAATCTTTCGATCACACAGCGAACGCCGCAGGGTATCAAACCTCTGCGGCTATCTTTATTGAAGGGTAAAGGAGTTGAGCGCTAACAAGAGGCCTGTAGTCGTCCTGCCTTGCCGGTACGACTGGAACAGATCTTATTACGAGCTTCGCGAGACTTATTCCGAAGCGATTTACGCCGCGGGCGGCACGCCCCTGCTGCTGCCGCTGATCCCTGAACCTGACTACATTGAATCGGTGATGGCGCACGCCGACGCGGTTTGTCTTACGGGCGCGATCAACGACGTCGATCCGCTTCGCTACGGGCGCGAGCCAAAACCGCAAATGGGTCCGGTCGTTCCAAAGCGAGATGAAACCGATATGATGTTGCTTGCGGCTGCTGAAGCTCGCTGGCTTCCCGTGCTGGCAGTCTGTTTTGGAATTCAGTCGCTGAATGTTTATCGCGGAGGCACGCTGATTCAAGACATCGAGACTGAAGTCAAAGATCCGATCAAGCACATGCAGAGCGATGTGTTTTGGCGTCATTCGCATTCGATCAACATCACCGAGGACTCGCTGATTGCCAAGCTCGCCGGCTCGACTCACGTGGCGGTCAACAGTCACCATCACCAGGCCGTCGATATCGTAGGCCGCGACCTCGAACCTATCGCGTGGGCCCCGGATGGAGTAATCGAAGCCGTCATCAACACGCGGCACGATCAGTTTGTGCTCGGCGTGCAGTGGCATCCCGAAGTAGGCTGGCAAGACGACTTGCTGTCACAAGCGATCTTCAATCACTTCATCTCAGTCGCAGCCGAGAAAACGCTCGAACGCGCGGATGAGCCGGTCAGAGTTGAAAGGTAATAGTCGCTCCTCAATAATCTTCGTGGCGTTATGCGCAGAAGAGACAAGCTGACACTTGCGGCCCTGTGCGCCGGGCACTTTGTTAACGATTCCTATTCGAGCATCATTTACCCGCTGCTTCCGCTTATAAAACTCAAGCTCGATTTAACATCAGCTCAAGTGTTCTGGCTAGCGCCGCTCTACGCGATTTCGTCGTCGTTGATGCAGCCGGTGTATGGCTTCATCTCAGATCGATACTTCAGGCGATTCTTCGCTGTTTTCGGTCCGACGATCACCGGAGTCTTTGTGTCAATGATCGGGCTGGCGCCGTCATATGGAATCCTGATCGTGTTGCTTGTAGCCGGGGGCATCGGCATTGGATCGTTCCATCCGCAGGCCGCAGCAATGGCTGCCACCGCCGCTAATGAACGTCGAAGAGTCGGGATGGCGCTTTTCTCAGCGCTGGGTACGCTCGGGTTTGCAATCGGACCGCTGGTAATTACGCGAGTCGTGTCCGCGTACGGGCTCGAGCATTCTTACTACATTATCGGCACCGGAATCCTGATGTCGGCGGTGCTTTATCGCGTTTGCCCGTCGCTTCCTGCGCCTGTAAAGCTCGCGCCCGGCATCGAGAAGATCAAGTGGCAACTGCTCGGAGCGTTGCGCACCGCGTGGAAGCCGCTCACTTTGCTTTACCTGATCACGGTCGTTCGGTCGGGCTTGCAGATGACGACCAACAACTTTTTACCGTTTGTGCTTCAGGAGCGAGGATACTCGCTGACCGAGACTGGCAATATGTTGACCGTGTTCTTGCTGCTCGGAGGGCTGGGCGGCGTAGCGGGAGGTTTTACCGCCGAGCGGTTCTCAGGACGCGCAGTGACTCTCTACTCGGGATTACTGGCAGGCCCGTTGATGATTGGGGCATTCACGACAACCGGAGCAGTTAGCGTGATCTGCCTCGGGTTGGGCGGTTTCATGTTGCTGTCGACGATTCCAGTGATCGTGGCGATGGCTCAAGAGCTCGTGCCGGGACAGACGAGCACGGTTTCCGCGTTGATGATGGGCGCGGCGTGGGGAATCGGCGCGCTCGCACCTCAGGCGCTATCCAATTTCGTTCCGGCGTTCGGCTTTCGCAAAGTGATGATATTCGCTTCGGCAGTAACGCTGGTTACGGCGGTGCTCGCTTACTTTCTCCCGCGCGAAGAGCCGGTTCGCCGCGCGATGGCTGAAGCCGATCTCGCAACTGCGAGCGCGGTTGGTAATTGAGAGACTCAACAGCGAGCCGCCAATCGGTGAACAAAAGCGTAGCCTTCAGAGACTAACCGCCGGCAGGCTGGCTCGAGCTAGCTGCTCGTTGAGCGACTTGACATCGCGATTCCTCAGATCGCCCCAACGTGACATTGCGTCATTCAGTTGCTTCTGGAGTTCGTCCGACGCGGCCGTGGCCTGTGTAGTCGGAGCGACATCAGCACCTTCAGCTACTCCCATCAACCCGACTAGCTCGTCGTTCAATCGCGACAGACTTGGCTCGGTGCCGCCTTGACCTGCGCCTCCGCCTCCTCGAAACCCGCCGCCCGCACCTTCAAGCGCCGCCGCTTTTCGTTCGAGAGCGTTGATTGCGTCGGCCAGCGCGCCTTGACCCGCGCGTTCGCGCAAATCGCGAAGCTGCGCTCTGAGCTTGCGGACTTGCTCGAGCGCATCGTGAACTTGCTTCAGACCTTCATAACATCGCATCGCAATCGTGTGCTGCTGCGTTAAACCGTCGTGCGAAATCTTCACGCGCGGGTCCATCTTCACCGTCAACGGCTGTGAGTAGCTCCGGCCACCAACCGTCAGCCTGACCGTGCAAGTGGCCGGCATCACCCACGGGCCGCGTGGCTCGCGCCAGGTGTCGCCATAGATCGCCGAGATCGGATGCTGCGGCGGCAACCACTCGAGCGGAGCGTAATGCAAGTCCCACACGAAGCGCTGCATTCCGGCGCCGGTCGACGGAAGCTGCGTAGGTCGAATCCAATAGGTCGGAATGTTGACCTGTTTGCCGATGGCTTCAATCGACTCTTGCTTTTCATCGCTTGAAAAACGCCGCACGGTCTTGCCGGATTGGTCGAGAATCTCAAGCACGACGGGCCCGCTTGCCCCTGACTTCAAATAGTAATTGATGATCGCGCCGTCGGGCGGGTTCTTGCCCGCGGGCTCGTCGGGCGGAAGCGGCGTATCTGTGTTCATGTTCCAACGAATTCGATAAGCGAGTTGTGGCTTGAACAGAAACGCATCCGCCGCAGTGACTTGCTCGCTGATCTGCCGAAGCGGAGTTATATCATCGAGTATCGAGAACGAACGACCGTGAGTTCCAACCACCAGATCATCATCTTTGATCACCAGATCGCGAATCGAGCTTGCGGGCATGTTCAAACGAAGCGGTTGCCAGTTGTCGCCGTCGTTGAACGAGACGTACACAGCTCGCTCGCTTCCGCAGAAAAGCAGGCCGCGACGCTGAGGGTCTTCGCGAACCACGTTCACCGGACCGCTGTCGCCAAGGCCATTGACGATCTCCTTCCAACTCTTGCCGCCGTCGTGAGTGCGGTAGACATGCGGCCGCTGATCGTCGAGCCGGATCCGATTCACTGCGGCATAAGCGGTATTCACATCGAAGCGGCCGGCATCAATGATCGAAAGCTTGCTCCACGAAGTGATGCCCGGCGGCGTGACGTTTGCCCAATTCTTCCCACCGTCACGCGTGACGTGAATCAATCCGTCGTCAGTGCCCGCCCATATCACGTTCACGTCTTTGTATGAAGGCGCGACTGTGTAGATGACTCCTCGTCGCGGCTGCTTAGCCATCTCAGGCGTGCGATAGACGCCGATGCTTTCTGGGACCTCAGGCTGTTCGCGCGAAAGATCTGGACTGATGATGTCCCAACTGTTTCCTCCGCTGGTCGTCTTGAACAACACATTCCCCGCAAAGTACAACACGCGCGGATCGACTGGCGAGAAGATCACCGGCGCGGTGCGAAGGAAGCGATACTTGCCTCCGCCTCGAATCGGGTCGGGCGCGACGTTCTGAACTTGACCTGTGCTCCAATCGAAGCGTGTGATCTTGCCTCCATAAATGATGTTCGGGTTGAGCGGATCGGGCGCGACGTAACCGTACTCTTCGACGCCGACCGGATGCCACTCGCGAAACGTGACTTGCCCGTCGTTGCCTCGGCTTGCGATTCCGATCGAGCCGCTTTCTTGCTGTCCGCCGTACACCCAATACGGGAATCGATTATCGGTGATGA
>DATFWM010000093.1:0-5084 GCA_035259295.1 Blastocatellia bacterium
CTTCGCGGCTCGCCGTCGCGCGAAGCCGCTCGCAAACGGCGCACGTCCTCGGCCATGATCTTCGCCTTCGGTATTTCCGCAATAGCGCGCTGCATCTGAAGGTCAGTCTCTAACAGCACCTCGTACGCGGTCTCAACCCCAAAGGCGGCAGTCACGCCTTCGTAGCGAATCTGTCGCTTGATGAAATCGGCTTCCTTGTCCACGCGCCCCTCATCAAGTTTGAATTCCTTGTGCTCGCGCAGGAAGGTCTTGAACGCCGCAAGAACTTTGTCGTTGATTTGGTATTCGTTTGTTTCGAGTTGATGATGATGATCAGCCTGGCGGTCGATCTTGAGTTCTGCGAAGCCCGGGATTTGTCCCGCGACCAACTGGCGAGCGAACTCGAATGCCGGGTCGAACCACACGCGCTGCAACTCGAGGTCGTGCTGCGGGACCCGCGTCTTCGCTTCAACGTCGGGATCGATCCCGCCGCCGCCGTAAACCGCGCGGCCAGAATCGGTTCGCCTCGCGTCGGTGTGCGTTCCGTTCTTGTCGCCGCGTTTGAGATTGTAATCATAAAAGGACCGCCCGCTGTAATCGCGTTGGATCAAACGGCCGCTGGGCGTGTAGTAGTGCCCGGTGGTCAACACCAGCGCCGAACCGTCAGACAACTGGAACGGGCTCTGCACGAGACCCTTGCCGAAACTGTTCTCGCCGACCAGCCTTGCGCGGTCATGGTCTTGCAATGCGCCCGCTACGATTTCAGCCGCCGAAGCCGTGAGGCGGTTTATGAGAACGACGATCGGATACTCCTCGGGCGAAGTGTTGCTCGCGACATAGTCGCGGTTTGGAAAGACTCCCTGCCGCCCACGCATCGCCAATATCTTCTGCCCCTGGTAAAGGAACAAATTCGAAACGCGTTGCGCCTGTTCGACCAGCCCGCCGTGATTCCCTCTGAGGTCGAGCACCAGCGACGCCATTCCGCGCCGCCGCAATTCCTTTAAAGCCTGCTGAACTTCATCCGAAGTAGTCGTGTTGAAACCGCGTTCAAGATTGATGTAACCGACGCCACTTCCGATCATAAAGTAATTCGCGACCGACGGCAGCGGCACGGGTCCTCGAATCAGCTTTGACTCGATCGGCTTATCAACGCCCAATCGGTTAACTCTTACGGTTACGGTGGTGCCCTCCGGGCCGATGAGCTTGCTACGAACCTGGCTCTGAGTCCAGCCCTCGGTCGATTCGCCATTGATCGCAGCGATGTGATCGCCGTAACGGAAACCGGCCCTGTACGCCGCAGTGCCTTCGGTGGGCGAGACGATATACACCTTTCCGTTGTGCTGGATGATCGTGGATCCAATGCCGTAATAGCGGCTGCTTTGATCGTTTTGAAAGTCGTCCCACTGCTGGCGATCGAAGTAAGTCGAATGCGGATCGAGCGTGCGAAGCATCCCTGTTATCGAAGCTTTGGCGACCTTGTTGAAGTCGATCTGCCCGGCGAAGTTGTCCTTGGCGACTAGAATCGCATCGGCAAAGTCGTCGGCGATTCTCTTGCGCGCCGCAAAGTCGGCCTGCGTTTGCCGCTGCTCGGTATGAGCGCCCGCAAACGTGAGCGGGAGAACAAGCGATAGGGCAGACAGCAAGTGTCGTTTTTTGAACTTCATCTTGATTTCCTTGAGGCAGTTGATCATCATCAATTGGATCTGCCGAGCCGACTACCACGTGCCGCTCGCAAGATACCTGGCGATTCTACAAGATGTGTCGAGGGAATACAACGGTGAGATTGTGATTATCCGCGTTAATCCGCCTGATCAGTGTCATCCGCGGTCTATAATGGGCCACGGATGAACGGGTTTGACGGATCCACGCGGATTACTTTATGAGCGCTTCATACTTCGCAATCGTAGCCGGAAGCGGATCCACACCCAGCTCGCGACGAAGCATCTTGCGCAAGCCGTCGAACTGCTCGATTGCTGCTGCCCGATTCCCCGATCGCACGTGTGCTTCCATCACCCGGGCGTGAATGTCCTCTTGATACTGGTCCCGCGCCAGCAACATCTGTCCGTATCGAATCACAAGCTCGTGGTCGCCCCGCTCGCTGCGATGCGCAATCAGCTCCTTGAGCGCTTCGAGGTAAAGATCGCGATAATAGCTTTGGAGCTCCTCGATCCAACTGTAGTAAAACTCTTCCAAAAAGTCGCCGCGATACAGCTTGATTGCTTCCGCTAAACGCTCGGCCGATTCCTCCGCGCGGCCTTCACGTTGAGCCTTGTGCGCTTCCCCGAGCAGCCGCTCAAACTCCTCAGTGTCAAAACTGTAGCGATATTGCGGATTGAGCAGATAAGCTCCCTCTCGATAAAGCAGAAAGTCCTTCTTCACAACCTGGCCGCGGTTAAGCTCTTTTCTCAAGTGTGAGATCGTCGGGTGAAAATTCTTCGACACCGTCTCTTCGTCGACATCCGACCAGAACACCTCTACCAATGTTTCTTTCAACGCGCGCCGATTGCGCCTCGAGCAAAGGTAACAGAGAATGTGCAAGGCCTTCGCGGGTCGCCACGACTCTTTTCCGGTTCCGGAAGGGAATATCTCGACGGCTCCGAGCATGTTGAGCTGAAGATCGTGAGCTGGCCGCTCTATCACCTGCTGACCGACAGGTGCGACTGCGACGACGCCGTCGCTTGCTGCCGCCGCCACCTCAACAGCTTCAGCGGGGATAAGCTGCGCCAAATAATCCGGCGCGATGCCTTTTTGAATCGCAGCTCGGAACAACGCTGGTGAGGCCGCCGCCTTGGACGACACCAGGTACGAATACTCATATCTGATCGCAAGCTCCACAACTCGGCCAAGCTGGTCGAGCGCCTCATCGCTTCGGGCCTCACTCCAATAAAGCAACGCTAGAAACAAACGCGCGCGCGCCTCGTTATAATGAAGCCGATTGTCTCGAGTCAGCTCACCCGCGGCAATGAGCGTAGCTTCAGCTTCCGCTACCCGACCCGTCGCCATTTGAATTCGCCCGCGAGTGATGAGGGCGGTCGAACGCTCCGGAGGTGCGCCACCCGAACGCGCGTGAAAGTATTCATCGGCTTCACGTTCCGCCGCGGGAAGGTCACCGCTTCGAAGGTAAAGCGTCGCTCGTTCATCGAGAAGCTCGCGGTCGACCAGCGCGACTCCCGCGTCGCGATAAGCGCGAGCGGCTTCGTCGTAGAATTCGAGCGCTTGGTTGTAATCCCCCCGCTCGCGGTGAAGATTACCGAAGGCCTCCAGCGTATCGCCGAGCCAAGATTTGAGATTGAACATCTGACAGCGGTCGAGCGCCAAACCGAGATGTGATTCTGCCTGATCGAGCTTCCCTTGAACCACCTTCAATCGCGCAAGGTTGAGATGCGCTATAGCCTCTTGCGGGAACGGAACTTGATTGGCCGAGTCATGGCCGTCGATCATTTGCGCAAGCCAGCTCTGGGCCTCGTCGAAATCACCTTCCATCGCGTAAGGCAATCCGAGGTTGTGAAGCACGATTCTCGCGAAGCGCTCGTCGCCGGCTTCCCTTGCCTCTTCAAGCGCGGCTCGCCAACTGTCGATTGCGCGCTCGGTTCCACCCGGCGAACCGTAGCAGCACAAGCCGATCGTGTTATAACACCTTGCGCGCAACGCGTGGCTCTCCGTGGCAAGCTCGATGGCGGCGGTCGCCAGCCTAAGGGCCAGCTCACAGTCATTCCGATGACGAGCAATATAAGCCTGACCGCGCAAGGCCTCCGCTTCTACAATCTTCTCTTGAGACTCGCGCGCGGCGCGCGCTGCTTGCGCGTACAGCTCCAACGCTTGCGCGTGATCGCCTTCAGTCAATGCAACGTCCGCGCGAGCGATCAGCGCCCTGGGCCGCCTGTTCAGCAACTCACTGGGTGATCGATCGAAGATGCGTTTGATCGTTTCGAAACGTCCCGACTCGACCAGCTGCGAACCTCGTTCGGCCAGCAAGTCAGCCACTTCGTCGAATGCCTCTGCCTCGGCGAGGTGATTGACAGCGAGCTCCCATTGCGAAGCGCCCGCAAAGTACGCCGCGCACTCTTTATGCAAATGCCGGATCTGGTCCGGGCCTAGCTTGGTTGCCAACCATCGAGCGAGGAAGCTACGAAATAACGGGTGGAGTCTGTACTCTTCGTCGGCGGCCGACGCATAGGTCTGCGATATAAAAACATTTCGCTTCGCCAGCGCGCGCAGCTGACCGGCGCAGTCGCGGATGCCGAGCGCTGCGTGACATATCGAGGGGTCGATCCGATCGAGCAGCGAAAGCTTGCCGAGCATCAGACGGGTTTCAGGACTCTCGTTTTGTAAGACTTCCTCCGCGAAGTAATCGAATATATCTAGCTCCGACCGCTGGAGAGCCGCAGCCAGGCGTTCGCGCGCGTCTTTGGCGTCTTCGACTTCGCCCCGGTCCAGCGACTGCTGAATCAACTGAAGCCCGGTGACCCAGCCGTCGGTCCGTTCATAGAATTGATTGAGCTGGTCGCGGGCCAGCGGCTGGTGAAAAGTTTCCGCGAACAGCCTTTGAACTTCAGAGGGGGTGAACAGCAGGTCCTTGCGGTCTATCAGGCCGATCAGTCCTTTGCTTCGCAGCCTGGTCACGGACAAGTTGGGCATCATTCGGGTGGTCACCACCAGGTGGAGCACATCTGGCGCGTACCGCACAACCTGGTCTATGACGGTGGCGATCGCTTCGCTTGAGTCAACGTGATGATAATCGTCTAAGACGATGATTGTCTTCTGCTCGATCTGCTGGCTAACTTCGTTCACGAACACGTCGGCCAGTTGATCGGTCTTCGACCCAAGGTCCTCGGCCTCCGAAATAAACCTTAATATCACCTCTCCGAACTCGGCGTGAATAGAGCGGATGCCGTAGACCAGATAGCCAAAGAACACCGCCAGGTCTACGTCAGTGGGGTCAATTTGATACCAGACGAAGGGCAGAGCTGACGAGCGGACGAACTCGGTAACCAGCGTGGTCTTTCCACAGCCCGCGTCGGCACACACTATGGTTGCGGGCTGATCGATGAACCCGCGCAATCGCTCGACTAGTCGAGGGCGAGGCAAAACCCGTCGACCCAATC
>DATFWM010000094.1:0-4403 GCA_035259295.1 Blastocatellia bacterium
AAAGCAAAGGGAGGCTACCGGGCAGTCAAGATCGAAGAGCTGCCGGCAAGGCAAGTCAAGACCGCCGCCGGTAGCGACGCGGATTAGTCGTTGCGTAGTTGAGAGGACAAAGCCATGTCAGTGAAACAGTTTGAGCCGAAGTACATGAAGATCGGGGTTCTGACTGCAGCCCTGCAGGAGCTTACGCCGCGAGAAGTGCGCGACCCTGATCCTGACCGCGCAATCGAGGAGTGGGTGGCCTTCGCACGCGAGTTGGGGGCTGACAACATCCAACTCGCTGCCGCACTGCACCCGTCTGAAGCTGATGTGCCTGCAGAAGCAATGCTCGATCCAGTAGCTAACACGCTCGATCTGCGCCAATCGTTTAACAACTCTCGCGCAAATCGGGTTCTCGCCGCTCTGCACGAGTACAGAGTCGGCCTGTCCGATATCATCTACGCAGACAACTTGCTGCATCACGACCCGAACATAAGAAAGAAAAAGCACGACTTTATGCTGAGAGTGTTTGACGCTGCGGCGTTGTTGGGCCTGGATGCGGTTTGCGGGTTCGTCGGCAGAAATCAAACGCTCAGCATGGACCAGAACCTGGTTGATTTCGAGGAGAGCTTTATTCCATTGCTGAAAGAGGCCAAGTCGCGCGGCCTGACTTATCGCATTGAGCAGTGCCCAATGCCCGGTTGGACAACCGGCGACAATTTTCACAACAACATCGCCTACACGCCGGGCACATGGATAGCCCTTCATCGAATATGCGAGAGGTACGGCGTAGGCGATCAGTTGCGTATCCACTATGATCCTTCACACGCGATCTTGATGGGACAGGACACGCGCTCGCTGTTTCAATACCTGAAAGACACCGGCTACAACTTTCTGATAGGCGGCTTCCACGTTAAGGGTCAGGTAATCGATGCGATAGGCATATCGGCGTGGGGCTACGGCGGCCAGACCGTCGAGCGCGGCGATTGGGTGAACGGCAAGCCCTCGGACAACCCGGCGGATCAAGCTAACGCGTGGCTGAAGCAGACTGTGTTCGCCGAGCATGAATTGCCGGGCACCGCGCGCCACGATCCTCTCGCGTATTTGCAAAACCGCACGGTTGACTGGCTGGACCATCAATTGGCTGCGCGCGAGTTGCTCAATCTGGATGTGGCGAACACCCATCTGATAGTCGAGCACGAGTATCCGCGAGCGAGGATTCAGGATAAGGAGCGGCTCAAGCCGATACTGCAAGGCTCCGTCGCGTTCACCCGCAAGATAGATGAGGCCGCAGGCTGCATGTTCGCTTTGCAACACGAAGTTCTCGCGGCTCAGGATATTCCCGTACAAGGAGTTGGCAGAGAGTCTTACCGCACTTAACTTCTTAACAGACTGCTGAAAGACTCTGCTTGGGCTCCACCTGCGTCGGTGGAGGTCACCAGCTTGCGACAAGTCGTGTAGCCGAGGAATCTGCAAACCACCAACGCCAGGGTTGTGGAGCTCAAGCAGAGTTTTTCAGCAGTCAGCTAAGAAATGGCTGGCCTCCGGTTACGCGATTCACTTGTAGCGGTGGAATACTTCTAGTAGTACAATGGCGCGTGGAAATTCCACCTTGCGATGTGGCTGGACTTTCAAACGTCGGGAGGATGTCGACATGCTCAAGTTCGATGCGGAGAAGTCCGTGCATTTCTGCGACGGAATGAAGCGCCGCGATTTCTTGCACGCCGGCTCGCTAGCGTTCCTCGGGATCTCGCTCGGCGATTTGTTCGCGCTCAAAACGCTCGGGGCGATCAAGACCGACAAGGACATGAACTGCATAATGCTCTTCCTGGTCGGCGGCCCGAGCCATCTCGATACGTGGGATATGAAGCCCAACGCGCCGGCGGAGATTCGCGGACCTTACAAACCGATTGCTACCAACGTAGCCGGCATCGAAATCTCCGAAGTCTTCCCGCACATGGCCAAACACGCCGACAAGTATGCTCTGATTCGTTCCGTCTACCACACAGCAGCCGGCGTTCACGACACCGGGCATCAGATGATGCAGACCGGAAGACTGTTTCAGGGCGGCATAGAGTACCCGCACATTGGCTGCGTGCTCAGCTACCTCAAGGCTCCGAAGGGTGACGTCCCTGGTCACGTCTTGTTGCCTCGGCCCATCGGAGACACCGGTGGCAACATGCCGCACGGGCAGAACGCAGGGTTCCTCGGAAAAACACTCGATCCATTTGTGCTCAATGCGGATCCGTCGGCGCCTGATTTTAAAGTCCCGGACTTGCTTCCGCCCGATTACATTTCTACCGTGCGAGCCGATCGTCGCCGGACGTTACGCCAGCTTGTCGACGGCGCAGTGAAGGGATTCGAATCGAGCCCGAGCGTCAAACTGCTTGATTCGACTTTCGACCAGGCGTACACGTTGATGTCCTCTACTCGCGCTCGCGAGGCGTTCGATCTCGGCAAGGAGCCGGACAAGGTTAAGGATAGATTTGGGCGGAACCGGTTCGGAATGAGTTGCTTGCTCGCGCGCAGGCTGATTGAGGCAGGCGTGCGCTTCGTTACCGTCAACATGTTTGAGACTGTGTTTAATGAGATCACCTGGGACATTCACGGCTCGAAGCCGTTCAGTCCAATAAGTTGCTACCGAGACCTCGTCGGTCCGATGTTCGATAATGCCTATAGTTCTCTGTTGGAAGATCTAAAAGAGCGGGGCCTGTTGGAGACAACTGTGATTCTGGCGATGGGCGAGTTTGGTCGCACGCCAAAGGTCAATCCTGCCGGCGGGCGCGACCACTGGCCTCCTTGCTGGACGATAATGTTGGCCGGTGGCGGAATCAAAGGCGGTCAAGTGGTTGGGTCTTCGGATGAGATCGGCGCCTTTCCAAAAGACCGACCGACTACTCCAGCCGAAGTTGCTGCTACGGTCTTTCATTCGCTGGGGATTGATTTAGAGATTGAGCTTCCAGGTCCGCAGAGCCGCCCGATACGGCTGGTCGATCATGGAGTTGAACCGATAAGAGAATTGTTCTGACGCCCGGCCGATGCGCGGAGACTGCTTAGAGCTGATCCAATGAGTTCAAGAATCAGAATGGTGAAGATTTCATTTGTAGCTGCAACGCTGTCGCTGACTTCGGTCTGGTTATTCTCCGCGTTGACTGTAAGCGGTCTGAGTTGGGATGAGCCTGCAAGAGTCGCAGACACCGGCGCACCGAGCGCGTGGAGTTTTCGCAATCACGTGATTCCAGTAATGACTAAGATGGGATGCAACTCCGGCGCGTGTCATGGCGCGGCCGCCGGGAAAAACGGCTTCAAGCTGACTCTGAGGGGATACGACCCCGAGCTGGATTACACGGTTCTCACTCGGCAGGCCGCAGGTCGTCGAACTAACAAGCTCGAGCCAGCCAAGAGCCTGATCCTGCTCAAGCCCACGCTCACCATACCGCACGGGGGAGGCAAGCGCTTTGAGGTGGGCTCCCTGGAATACCAGGTGATAGCGCAGTGGATTGCAAACGGAATGCAGCCTCCATCGGAAGCTGATCCGGTCATTCAGCGACTGGAGGTTTTGCCGGAAAACGCTCGGCTTGCGCGGGGACAAGAAGAGCAGCTAGTTGTGCGAGCGCACTTTTCGGATGGGCACTCTGAAGATGTGACCCGCTGGGCCAAGTATTCTTCTACGGACGACACCGTGGCTGCGGTTGCAGAAGACGGGCGTGTGAAAATGCAGGGCGACGGCGAAGCCGCAATCGCCGTCTGGTATCTCAGTAGGGTCTCACTTGCGCGCGTCAGCGTGCCCTTCCCAAACAAGGTGGATCCCCGAGTTTATGAATCGGCGCCACGACAGAATTTCATTGACGAATTGGTGCTTACAAAACTGAGGCAGCTTAATCTCTCGCCTTCCGGGTTGTGCAGCGACAGTGAGTTCATCAGGCGCGTATACCTGGATGCAGCAGGGATTCTGCCAACGGCCGATGAAGTGGCCCGATTCCTTTCGGACACAACTCCGAACAAACGCGCTAAGTTGACAGAAGCTCTTCTGGACAGACCGGAATTCGTCGACTACTGGGCATACAAGTGGTCGGATCTCTTGCTGGCATCAAGCAAGAAGCTTGGGGCTAAGAACACTCGCGCTTACTACAACTGGATCCGCGAAAGTGTGGCGGCAAATCGGCCCTGGGACCGGTTCGTACGCGAGCTGACTACTGCGTCCGGCGACAGCCACGAATACGGGGCGGTCAATTATTATCTAATTCATCGAAACCCGATAGATCTGGCAGAGAACTACACGAAGGCGTTCATCGGATTGAGCATAACCTGCGCTCGCTGTCACAATCACCCGCTCGAGAAATGGACGCAGAAGGACTATTACTCCTTCGCGAATCTCTTCGCTCGAGTTTCGGTGAAGAACGGAACCGCGGCGGGCGAGTTTACGG
>DATFWM010000095.1:0-5558 GCA_035259295.1 Blastocatellia bacterium
ATCCGAACTTCTCGAGGTTTGATGAAGCGTTGTTTCTCCATGCGAGAGCGATGGAGCTTCAAGAAGACACCGAGACCGCCAGTCAGAATCTGGCCCGCATCATCACCAGCTACCCGCACTCTTCGTTTGTCGATCGCGCGAAAGAAACTCTGCAGAAGTGGGGCAAGCCGGTCCCTGAAGCTGATCCGGCCAAAGTAGCTGAGGAAAAGCCGGAGGGCAAAGGCCTGCCCGCGAGGGCGTTGGGCTTCATGTTTGGGCCGCACATAGACACCTCTTCGAAGGGCGTGATCATCGACCGCGACCTAAAGACCGACGAGATCGTCTCGCGGGTGCAAGAACTGAGTGGGACCAAAGCTGTAGGACCGATCACGCCCGGTGCCGAGACTACAAGCAACAAGCCCGACAATCGCCCGCGTCGCGCCACACAAGCCGGACAGGACGTTGAGGTCAAACCCGGCGCCCCTGCTGATCAAAAGTCGCAAGGCACTTCGAATAAGGATAAGAAAGGCAAGGATAAGGACAAGAAGAAGCCTGACGGCGGCCCGAGCGTTCTGCGTAATCCGTAACGATCGCGCGAAGATATCGTACGGCGATTCGAAGTTCCTTAAGAGCCAGTACACGCCCATCTGCCCGCAAAGGCGCCCGCGACTTGCCCGAGCGATGGAGCTATCCAGACTAGCGCATCTTCTTCCTGCCAGCTCGTATTTGGTTGACCTTCCATCACCCTTGACACTAGACTCGTCACTCCGTGGCTGATGCGCTTTGAATCAGACACAAAGCATGTTCAAATGGGGAGAAAATGAGCCGGAAAAGAGTTCTGATGTTAATCTGTATCTTGCTTTCCGCTTTGCTTTGGAGCGTGAACACGAGCGCAATGGCGAAGCCCGGGATCAAAAAGCAAGCCTTCGGTAAGACTGCCAAACAAGAGTCGGTCGAGCTTTATACGCTGACCAATGTGAACGGGATGGAGGCTCGCATCATGACTTACGGCGGCACAGTCGTCTCCCTGAAAGTGCCGGATCGAACCGGCAAACTCGGCGACGTAGTCCTCGGCTACGACAGTCTCGACGGGTATCTGAAGAACAATCCGTACTTCGGCTCGATCATCGGGCGCTATGGCAATCGGATAGGCAAAGCCAAGTTCTCGCTAAACGGAAAGCAATACACGCTCCCCAAGAATAACGGCGAGAACACCTTGCACGGTGGAGCCAGGAGCTTTCACACAGTAGTGTGGAAAGCTACGGAGTCTAAAGCCAGTGACGAAGTCGCACTTTCGCTCAGCTATTTGAGCAAAGACGGCGAAGAGGGTTTCCCCGGAAACCTGTCGGTCACAGTCGTCTACACTCTGACGAACAAGAATGAATTGAAGATCGAATACTCGGCCACAACCGACAAGGATACGGTTGTCAATCTTACTAATCACTCTTATTTCAATCTGGCAGGACAGGGAGGCACTCTGGGGCACGAGTTGATGATCAACGCCAACAGATTCACGCCGGTCGATTCGGGGTTGATACCGACCGGCGAGCTGCGAGGGGTCAAAGGAACGCCGATGGACTTCACCATGCCGACTGCGATCGGCGCGAGGATCGATCAACAATACGAGCAACTGACCTTTGGTCGCGGGTACGATCACAACTGGGTGCTGAACAGCGGCGGCGGAAACCTCGACCTCGCGGCGAGAGTTTATGAGGCGACGACTGGACGCGTGATGGAAGTCTACACCACCGAGCCTGGATTGCAGTTTTACAGCGGCAACTTTTTGGATGGAAGCGTCACAGGCAAGGGTGGTCAGGTCTACAACAAACGATATGGCTTCTGTTTGGAGACACAGCATTTTCCCGATTCGCCTAATAAGCCAGCGTTTCCGTCGACGGTTCTGGAGCCGGGAGAGAAATATCGTAGCACAACAATCTACACGTTCATGGTAAGGAAGTAGCAAACGTTCTGTTTGCGGAGAACTGAAACCGTTCTTATGGCTAAATGGCTCAGCAGAATCTTAGGCGACTCTTCGGACTCAAACCTTGTCCCGACCGACACGAGTAGCGGTGGTGTCTATTCCGGACTGCGGCTGCAAGCGTTATCAACCAAGAGAGCGGATGCCGGCATCATGCGACCTCCCGCCGACGCTCCCGTCTGGGGCATTCTTATGGAGACAGGGTATCCCGGCGCTACGTCCACGCTGTTTGCTCTGAGCGACGGAACGACTAGCCTTTATCTGAGCAGCGGTGTAGGGATCATTGGAGGCCACGCGCGTCAAAATGTCCGACAAGCCAATGCTGGGTTCATTCAGATGGCAAACAGATACTGGCGAGACATGGCTCACACAGAGGAGTTCCCAGTACCGGTAGCCGGAGAGACAGTTTTCTATATTCTAACTGACGCAGGTCTTCTCACAGCGCGCGGCGGTGAAGAAGAACTTGGGAATGGTAGTCATCCGCTAGCGGCGCTTTTCTTTGCCGGACATGAAGTGATAGCACAGTTGAGCTTGATTTCAGGAGACTCCGGTGTGAACGCGATTGAAGAGTGAGCGTGAGCTGGAATCCGCCTACCACATATCGACAGGCATTTTCTTTGAGCACAAAAGCAACGCCGATTATTTCGGACTTATTAGCGCCACTGCGCCGGATCCAGGAACGCGTGCGAGATGGAGTCCTTGCCGCTTGCCAGCGGGCTGCCGTCGAGGATTTGGCGCAAGTCGATGACGACGCCTCGCTCGGCGATACGATCTATGCCATCGATCGAGTAGGCGAGACCACCCTGATCGAGTCGTTTGAGAGTGAGATCGCTGGAATCGCCCCTCTGCTTCTGATCGGCGAAGGGCTGCTGGGTGGCAAGATCGTTCTGCCTAGGGGTACGTCTGAGTCGGACGCAGTTTGGCGAATCATCGTCGACCCGATCGACGGCACGCGCGGGCTGATGTATCAGAAGCGGAGCGGGTGGGTGTTGACCGGAGTCGCGCCCAATCTCGGAAGCGAAACCGGTTTGCAGGACATCGCACTCGCCGTGCAGACTGAGATACCAACGCTCAAGCAACATCTTTGCGATTCGCTCTGGGCCGTGCGAGGCGACGGCGCACAGGCGGAACGATACAATCGCTTGACTGGCGAGCGACAAGAGTTGCGATTGCGCCCATCAAAAGCAAGTAGCATACGACACGGGTTCGCCTTTGTAGCGCGGTTCTTTCCCGGGGCGCGCGACGAGCTTGCGGCGATCGACGAAGAGATCGTGCGCGGCGCGCTCGGCGAAGTCGCGCCCGGCAAGGCTTATTGTTTTGAAGACCAATATCCGTCGAGCGGCGGGCAGCTTTACGAGTTGATGTCCGGGCACGATCGGTTCGTCGCCGATCTGCGCCCGCTTCTTGAGCCGCTGTTGAAGCGGCGCGGGACGCCGCTTGGAATATGCAGTCATCCTTACGATCTTTGCACCGAGCTGATCGCGCGAGAGATGGGCGTGATCGTTACTGACGCGCTAGGCCAGCCGTTGCGCGCCCCGCTTGATCTGGAAACCAACATCGCGTGGGCAGGCTACGCGAACAGTCACATTCGCGATGAAATCGAGCCTCTGTTACAGCAAGCCCTCGCGCGGCGCGGGTTGTAGTTCGATAAGCTTCAGTTTGTCGTTGCGCGTGATGTACGACGAAACTCGTGACTAGAAGGCGTCGACAAACTGAAGTATCGGAAACTCCGTGGGAGTTTGATGTTTGTAGAAACAACGTGAGTTACGAATGCGCACCCCAGCGGGGTGCGATGTGTTCATCTCGATTGGCCAAACGACGGCTGGCGAGGAACATTGCACCCCGCTGGGGTGCGACAAGACTAGCGCCTGCACCCTACAAACATCGCACCCCGCTGGGGTGCATCGATCAGGCTGAAGATTGTTTAATGAGTGCTCTCTTGCTTAGAACGCCATCAAATTCGAGCGACAGAATTGAAGCTTGGTCCCACGCGTTGAACTGAGCTGATGAAAAAAGAACTCGGCACATTTTTACTACTGGTCATACTGTGCGTCGTCGTGTCTATCCTCAACCCGCGCTTTCTCGCCGGAGCAAACTTGCAAAACATGGCGCGACTGATCGGCGCATACGGCGTCTTCAGCATAGGAATCGGAATGGTGATCATAACTGGCGGCATCGACCTTTCGGTCGGGTCGGTGTTCGCTCTGTTAGGCGTGCTGCTTTCGATGATGCTGACGCAATGGTCGTGGCCGGCGGCCCTGGCCGTGCTGGGTGTGATCGGAATAGCGATGGGGCTGGGCCTGCTGCACGGGCTGCTGGTAACACGGCTCGGACTTCAGCCGTTCATTGTCACGCTCTGTGGATTGCTGTTTTATCGAGGACTCGCGCGGTTCATTGCGAACGATGAAACGAAAGGCTTCGGCAGCGGCGCCGGGTTCGAAGGTCTTCGCGATCTAGCGACCGGGAGTCTGGTCGGAATCCCGACTCCATTCGTTTTACTTATCATCATCAGCTTTGTGATGTGGGTCATGTTGCATCGTTCGGTGTACGGTCGCTACCTTTTCGCGGTTGGGCGCAACGAAGAAGCGGCCCGCTACTCCGGCATCAATTCGCGACGAATCATTGCCGGAGCCTACGTCATCTCGGGAGCGCTGGCGGGTCTTGCTGCAATCATCTTTGCGTTTTATACCAACTCAATCTCGCCCTCGTCTCACGGGAATTTCTTTGAGCTGTACGGCATCGCGGCGGCGGTGCTTGGCGGGTGCAGTTTGCGAGGGGGCGAGGGTTCCATTATCGGCATTCTGATCGGCGCAGCGCTGCTTCAGGTTTTGCAAAACCTTGTTAATCTGTTGGGCGTGCCGTCATCGCTGAACTTCGCTGTCATGGGCGCGGTGATTCTGCTCGGAGTGATCGGCGATCAAATTCTCAAGCGGCGAGCCGCGCGTGCCCGCCTCGCGCTCCCCAAGGCCGAACCGGTTGGGAGCGCTCAGCAATCATAGTCTGCGTAAACGCGTGTATCGGATCGTTCACAAGCCATCGCAGGATCTGCCGGACACGGCTGATTTCGTTGAGACGTTGAACACAGTCGATCAAAACTCGCGATCGGAAGTTCGGGGTCTCTTCGAACTGAAGTCTGACATCATCGTCGCCCGAGCGCCGGGACGCTTGGACGTGATGGGCGGCATCGCAGATTACTCAGGCTCGCTGGTGCTGCAGAAGCCCATTCAAGAAGCGACATTTGTTGCATTGCAACGCGATCCGATTCGCAAGTTGACACTAATCAGCTTAAGCGACGATCCTTCACGCCAAGCATTCTTTGAAATGTCGTTGGCGGACTTTGAGGCGGACGGCAAACCTGTTGATTACGATACCGCCCACGCGTACTTCGAGCGAGACCCAGCGCGTCACTGGGCGGCATACGTCGCGGGCGCGTTCATCGTGTTGATGCGTGAACGCGGCGTCCGCTTCGCCAACGGCGCCCGAATCCTGATTGCGTCGCGAGTTCCTGAGGGCAAAGGGGTCAGCTCATCGGCCGCGCTCGAAGTTGCCGCGATGCAGGCGGTTGCTGCCGCGCATGACATCGCCATCGCCTCACGCGAGA
>DATFWM010000096.1:0-5756 GCA_035259295.1 Blastocatellia bacterium
TTACTTCGGATCGGTACTTCAGGCAAGAGAAAGGGGATGCCTTCGATTAAGTAACGCACCCACCTCTTCGTTGTGAAACAATTGAGCAACGCGAATGTATGCTAAATCAGTTTGGATGTCAACAAGAAAATGCGGGGATGGTGAAATTACTACCATCTTGCCGAAGTAGATCCCCCGGACGACACCGAGCTGTCGGAATGGCGCGGTTCAGGCCGCGCTCTGATCAGTCAATAGGCGACGGCCCATTCTCTCGTTGCCGCAATCCCGGGTCTGGATTCGTGAGTCTACGCGCACTAAAGCATCGACCATTAGTTTACGGGTAAATAGCGCTTAACCGGAGTGGTCTACCGGGAAACAACGGCAAGCTGGAAGCGGCCAGTAGTCGCTTCTGTATCTCCAATATTGTCCTCAAAAAAGTCCACACAGAAATGAAAAGTCATGGTACAATCTGGTTTATGAAATGCCCAAAGTGCTTTAACCCCCTCCGGCGGGTAGCGTCTACCGAGGACTCGGTATGGTTCACGTGCCCGCTGGGCCATCGGTTCCATTCGGAGACAGGAAGCGGCATAAGTGAGTCAGAAGGTCATCGCTATTCTGTTTCAGAGTGAGTAGAGCGGCTATCCCCGGCAACAACAACCGGGGATAGCTGTTGGGGTTCTTCTAAAACGCGGTCCGCCCGAGCGCTGTCGTTTGTGTCGGTCATCTGAATCTCGAACGTGTTATCTTCATCGAATGCCGTCGAGTTCACCAGTCTCTGTTTAACAACGGATCGTAGCCGGTCTCGACCGTTCATCGTTATTGACTCCTACCACAAGTGGCGAGCAGGTGTCCCTGATCGCGGTTATTTTTCTTGCGTGTTCGACTCGTCGCTGGTAGGCTTTCAACTCCACAAGTTAACTGCTAGAATGCGCTCGACCCGACGAAGACAATAATTCGGCTTAATCCTCGCGGGTTACGTATTCAGTAGAGAACAAGAACCGGGGTCAACAGAAGTAAGGGGCTCTTTTGAGGCGCAGAGGTTGTGTGTCCTCTGCATACTAGCATCCTGCATCTTGAAACAGTGGCATCTTCAGGCGAAAGGCAGAGAAGGAAATGGAAAGGCGGTCATCGCAAGAAAGTCTTGTCGAGTTTATTGATAGCGGCCAGTTTTTGACGGTCGAGGAGATCTTCTCCGAACGAAGGACCAACGACCCAATGGAAATGGTCATCCGCTCGGAGGTCGCGATTTATTTCGATAAACTGAACGACGCAGCGGCTTTGCTTGAAGAGGTGGGACCTCGGATAGACGACATCAACGTAGCCGCGCGCTTCTCATTGACCAAAGGCAGACTCTTGCTTTGGCTGCGAGACGGCGAAGCAGCGGAAACGCCGCTCCAGTCGGCCTACCACTTCTACCTGTTCCTGAACGACTCCTTCGGCATTAGCCGGGCCCTGCTCAATCTCGCTCGGGCTGCCCGCGCAAAGGGCGAATTCGACGCCGCCGCGGCTAAGCTCGAAGCAGCGCAGAATCTGATCAAGGGCCGCACAAGCAGGAGAACTGAGTATTTGCGCGGGATAATTTCAACCGAACAGGGCGCGGTGGCTGTCGATAAGGGAGAGATCGAGCAAGCGGTCGACATGTATTCTGAGGCAACAAGACTGCTGAAGAATAGTGAGCGAGGCCGCTTCTACGCGCGCGCTTTAATCGGCGTCGCCGATCTTAAATGCGCGATGGGAGATTTCCAGGACTCGCTGGAGATCTACAAAGAGGCCGATACTGTTCTCGAGCGCTATGATCTGAAGAAGGACATCGCTGAAAATAAGCTTAAGCTTGCGCGCGCGCTCATTAGGTTGAAGCGAACCGAGAGAGCCGAGAGGCTGTCCGAGGAGAGCCGCTCTCTTGGACGCGCGGACGCGGTCCGCGAAAGCGAGGCGCTGGCGACTCTGGCACTGATAGCTCTGGAGCGAAACGAGCCGGAGGAGGCCGCCAAACGGGTGAGTGAGGCAGTCGAACTTTGCGAGCGAGCTCCCGCAGTTGAACCCCGGTCTCGCGTCCGCGCGGCGCTCGGACACGTGAAGTTGGCCGAACGTGAGTTCAACGACGCGGTCGGCGCATTTCGCGAAGCTGCAGAACTTGCGCGTAGCCTGGTCGGATCCTCGGCGCGTCGGCTTGAACTCGAAGCCGCGGTCTATCTGGCCGAGGCGCTGCATAGCCTGGACACGCGAGCGGGACGGGTCGAGCTTCAGCGAGCAAGCGAACTGCTAAATCAAACCGAAGACGCCTGGCTCGGCGATGAATTCAATCGCGTCTCCGCAAAGTACGAAGAACAGATTGTGTTTACCGACGATAATCGTCTGGTGTTTGACGGCAATCAACTGCCTCGATGGCAGGAGGCTAAACGCACGCTCGAAGGGTTCCTGCTTCGAAACGCGCTGCGCCAAACTAACAACAGCCTGACTCGCGCCGCGCGAAAGCTCGGCGTGTCAAAGGTGCACGTACACAACCTCAAGAAGAAGCACGGTTTGTGACTCCAAATCACGAGCCTATCCTCAAGATCGCGTCTCGAAGGCGTCCGTGCTTCTGAAGCCGCCGCGCATATAGAGACTCATCCGAGCCCGCCTTAGCGCGAATGATCTGAATGATCGACCTCTTTTCGTTGATGGTCCAGTCCGCAAGATCGGGCATCAAAGCTAGCAGCAGCGACAGATCCTCGAACGCGTTTAGTTGCAGCACATTCAACTCGCGGCGTTTCAACCCCAGCGCTTCCGCAACTTCAATCGAAGAAGCTTCTCGAATAAGATTTGCGTCACCGCCAAACTGCTTTGACATCCGGCGCGTGACTGCCAGTCCGAGGTTGCGAACGGCGAACCGGTCCCAGTAGCCGCGAGATGAGCCCGGGGCTTCATAAACAACATTGCCCCTCGAAAGCTTGCGAAGCACGCGCGCCGATGTGCGGTATTTCGGGTCCGCTGCGATCTTCCTCTCTTCTGCCGCCATCAGCGTCGCCAGATCGGGTCGCGTCGGTCTGAAGCCGAGCTTTCGGTAAAACCAGAACGCGCCGGATTCGATCGCCTCGTCGTTGTTGTGTCCAAGCTGATAAGGATCGATCGAGATACAAGTCACGCCAACGATCTGATTGAGCAACCTGAGGACCTTCGCGTACACCCACGCCGACTCGCCTTCGCGAAACGTGTAAAAGGTATTAAACCCGATTTCCATGCGTTCGCAGATGGTGATGCCTTCGATATAGTTGATCGGCACGCCGTTCTTGAGTGTAAAGCCCGCGTGATAGGCTCGCAGCGGCAAGCGACGCTCGGGAGGCAATCCCCAGAGATAAACCTCGACGCCGCGCCCGATGTCCGCTCGCAGAACGCTTGCCGGATCTCCGTGCGTAATTCCGTAAAGCTCGCGGTACCGGACCGTCGTCGTGTCGCGGAGCATGTCCTGGATCTTGAGACCGGCATCGCGAGAAAGGTTTTCGAGCGAGATCGGTGGGGCCTGAAACTCTTCGTCAAGCGAAACCTCCCGGCGGGTTATCAGAGGCTCGGTGTGATAAAACACCGTTGTCGGTCGTCGCATGTTCCGCGTGCGCGAGGCCCGCGACGTGCCGAGTTCCCATTGAATGCGGAGTCCCAGTGAGTCAAACAACTCGCTTTTTTCTCTGTGGGCAAGCTTCAATCGCTCGAACCCGGCGAGCAACCACTCGGCGAGACTCTGGTGCTCACCTGCTGCCGCGCGCAGCCAATCCAGATATGGAATGTTGGCTTCCACAAGCGAGTCTTCATAGAGGAGCGGCACAAGTCGCGGCAGCGTAGGGCCTAGCCGATCCCATCTGTTGTAACCATTCCAATCTATTTCGATGCTTCCCCGATGCTTGCGCGCGAGGAAGCGCACAACGTCGTAGCTGAACGTCCCCGAAATCACGGTTCCGGCAATGCCGGAATACTCGATGTAGTCGAACGATGTGAAATCCACTCCCGACGCCCGAAGCTTATCGACTCGCTTCGCGAAAGTGGAAAGCAGTTCTTCAGAGATGCGCAAGGCGGCCGGGCTCTGCGGGTGTGAGCGTGTGAATAGCAATGCTTCGTGAAAGCGGATAAGCGACTCGGCATCCCCGAAGGTTCGCTCGCTCAGCTGCGCCAGAAGCTTTTCAGTTCGTGCCGCGGCGCCGCGACCAAAGCGTCTCTTAGACTGTTCGAGCTGAGAGAGAAGAGAGGCAAGTGAAGGCATGTTCTCAAGTTTCGGGTTTCTGGTTGCTGGTTTCTGGTTCCCGCCAAACAAACGAGTATCGAACCAGAAACTGGAAACCACAAACTAGAAACTGATTCAAAGCAGATAGCGGCGCCGGACCATCTCGAGCGCCGCGGTCGAAGCTCTCCAACGAATGAGGTGTCGATCACCCGGCAAAACAAGCCGTCGGTTTGAAGTCACCACGTCGTCGGCCAAGCCGACATAGACGGTCCCGACTGGCACAGCGTCCGTGCCGCCGCCGGGTCCTGCCGTGCCCGTTACACTGACGCCAATCGTCGCGCCGGTCCGGTCTTTTGCGCCTCTCGCCATTGCTTCGGCCACCTCGCCGCTGACCGCTCCATAGCGGTCGATCATCTCTTCGGGAACGCCCAGCAGCCGCGTCTTCGCTTGATCGCTGTAACTGACAATGCTGCCGACGAAATAATCGCTCGAGCCGGGCACGCGAGTCAGCCGTTCGGCAATCAGCCCGCCCGTGCAGCTTTCAGCGGCGGCGATCGTGAATTGCTTCAAGCGAAGCTGATGGCCGACGATCTCCTCCAGCGACTCGTCGTGCGTAGAGTAGACATAATACCCGAGTTTTTCCTCCAGCTTGTCGGCCAGCTCGTCGACAAGCTCCTCTGCGCGCGCGCCGGTCTCGGCGCTCGCCCTCAGATGTATTTCGATCTCTGAGTCGGTGAACAGAACAGTAGTGAGCGGGTTTGTGTACTCCTTATAAATCGGCGCAATCATGTCGTCGAGCGCAGACTCGCCCAGGCCTGTAACCTTTAGCACTCGCGTCGAGATTCGCACGCCACGAGACATGCGTTCAAGGTCAGCCATCACGAAATCGTTGAACATCGGCTGGTTCTCACGCGGCGGGCCGGGAAGCAAGACGATCAGCTTGCCATCCTGCTCCATCTTGATGCCCGGCGCGGTGCCGTTTGGGTTAGGAAGCACCGTGGCGCCGTGAGGGATCAGCGCTTGCCGCTCGTTGTTGGGCGTCATCTGATAGCCGCGGCTGGCGAATCGCTCGCGTATCTGCTCGAGCACCGCGTAATCGAGCGTAAGCTGACGGCCCAACACGCGCGCGAAAACCTTGCGGGTGATGTCGTCTTCGGTCGGGCCGAGGCCGCCGGTCGAGATGATAACATCAGATCGCCTCATTGCATCGCGCACGCTCTCTTCGAGGATCGCTTCGTCGTCGCCGACAACGGTCTTGAGCTGGACTTCGATGCCGACGGAATTCAAGCGTTCAGTCAGCCACAGCGAATTAGTGTCCGTGCGGTAGGGCGTCAGCAACTCAGACCCAATGGCTATTATTTCAGCTCGCAGCATGATCGAATTGGCGTGCTCGCGCGTTTCGTGCTCGAGCGAGCTCCCTCACAACGTTTGTGGCATAACCTAACACGCTAATTCCTTGGTCGCAACGAACGTTGAAGCGCGCTTCAATGGGATTTAATCCTCGCTGGCTGACGCTGGGTGAGCTTTGGAAGGAATTTGTTGAGGATGCGATAGGCCAACAGCGCGGCAACGGCGACGCCGAACA
>DATFWM010000097.1:0-3325 GCA_035259295.1 Blastocatellia bacterium
ATCGGGTCACCCTTCATTTTCAATCCAATGGTTCGTGTCCCACCCTGCCAGATACTCCGCTTCCTAGGATTACTTCTGACGGATAAAAGGTTTGCTGCCGCCGTCCAGATTTATGGCAACACGGAACCCGTGATTGTTGAGCCCGGATCGCTCTGCCCGGATCACTCGGCCGGAACCCGTGATTATTGAGTAGGGGCAGGGCTTGTCCCTGCCCGGATCGCTTCTCCGGCCCGGATCGGCCGCAGCGCGATGATCCGGTTACAAGTCGTCCACAGCCCCAGTAAAAGGCCATTCTTCCGCCGTGCTCACTAAGCCTTTTCGCACGGGGTTTTGTCGTATGTATTCCAACGTTTCGAAGAAATCCTGTTCGTTTCGGACGATGTGATCGAAGAACTGCCTTTGCCATAGCGTGCCTTGATATCTTTTCCAGTACGCCCGGGTCGAGAGGCTCTTAAATGCGCCACATATTTGCCCCAAAGCTCTACCAGATTGGCCAGGGCCGATCAGCGCATGAAAATGGTCAGGCATCAGGCAGTAAAGAGAATAGACAAAAGCCGAATTGCTTTCGAAGGTTTAGCAAGCAATCAATTGTGGATTGCGCGAGGAATTTGTCATTGAAGAGAGGGCGCCTTTCGGAGACGACGATTGTCACAAAGTACACGCCTCGTGATGAATAGTCGAATGCCGGCAAGCGTAGACTGTTGTGACGAGTGTAGGTCTTCTCATCGTCATTGTTTTTTGGCATGGAATCATCGCGCTACCCGTGGGTGCGCTCGAATTCCTTCATGAACGACACGAGCGCTTGGACGCCTTCTTTGGGAAACGCGTTGTAGATCGATGCGCGACACCCGCCAATTGAGCGATGACCCTTCAAGCCGTCCAGCCCCGCCTTGGTCGCTTCGCTGACGAATTGCTTTTCAAGTTCCTCGCTCGGAAGACGGAACGTCACATTCATGAGCGAACGATCATTCGGCTGCGCGTGGCCGCGGTAGAAGCTGCTCGAGTCGATCACGTCGTAGAGCAACTTCGCTTTCTCTTGGTTACGCCGCTCGGCTGCTTCAAGCCCGCCCTGTTCGATTAGCCACTTCATAACGAGCCGCATGATGTAAATCGCAAACACCGCCGGCGTATTGTAGAGCGACTTGTTCTTTACGTGGGTGTTGTAGTCGAGCATCGTGTGCATGCCTTGCGGGCTGCGCGCGAGCATATCGTCGCGAATGAACACCAGAGTCACTCCGGCTGGAGCGAGGTTCTTCTGCGCGCCGGCGTAGATCAACGCGTACTTGTTCACGTTGATCGGGCGCCCGAAGATGTCTGACGAAGCATCGGTAACCAGAGGCACGTCGCCGGTCTCGGGTTCATACTTCCACTCGACTCCGTGAATAGTCTCGTTGGTGGTTATGTGAACGTAAGCGGCTTCGGGATCGAGCTTCAGCTCGTTTTGCCCGGGAACGCGCGTGAAGTTTTCAGATTCAGTGGAGGCCGCGATGTTCACCTGACCGACTTTCTGTGCTTCCTTGATGGCCTTCTTAGACCACGAGCCGGTGACGACGTAATCGGCTATGCCGGTTGCCGGCATCAGGTTCATCGGTACCATCGAAAACTGCATCGACGCGCCGCCCTGAAGAAACAACACGTGGTAGTTGTCGGGCACGGAGGCGAGTTCGCGAATGTCGGCCTCGCACCCTTGAATAATTTCGTCGAACGCTTTTGAGCGATGGCTGATCTCGAGCACTGACATTCCAACGCCTGGCAGGGCGACTAGATCGCGCTGCGCTTCTTCGAGCACGGGCAGCGGCAGCACCGCGGGCCCCGCTGAAAAGTTGTAGATTCGTTCTGTCATGATTCCTCCGGAATCGGGGACGGGGGTTAGGGGCTGGGAGTTGGGGCTGATCTAACCCCTGTCCCCTAACCCCTAAAGTTTCAAAAGACTCAACTCAATTATGTCTTGCGAGTTCGCTTTGATCACGCCGAGCACTTCGTTTGACGGCGCCGAGTCGAGATGAATGCGAGCGATAGCAGCAATCGCTCCGTCAAAGACAATGTTCTCTGTTTCCTCGACGTTGATGCCAGCCTCTTTTAGCTGATCGAACACGCTGGCAAGCACCCCCACTCGATCGTAATGCCGAACAACGAGCAAGTGAGTGGCCGGCGACTTCTTTGCAAGATTAACGACGTTTGGCGCGCGGCCCGCTTCTTTGTATTCGCGGATGATTCGCACTGTTTCTTCAGCGATTGCGTGCTGCGCTTGATCGGTCGAGGCGCCGATGTGATGAGTGCCAATCACCCCATCGAGTTTGAAGATATCGTCCTCGACTGTACCGACACCGCTGGTCGGTTCGCCCGCGAAGACATCCAACCCCGCACGCAAGCCGCGCTCTTTTACCGCCCGCGCCAGCGCGGCTTGATCAACAACTTCGGCGCGCGATGTGTTAACGAAATACGAGCCGGGCTTCATCTCGTCGAAAAACTTATCGTCAATGAGATTCCGAGTATCGCTATTGAGCGCAACGTGCACGCTGACGACATCCGAAGCCGACGCGACCTCTAGCGGCGACTGCTTCATCTCGACGCCAAGTCTCTCCGCGCGTTCAACTGTAAGCGAACGGCTCCACGCGACGACCGGCATGCCGAAAGCCTTCGCTCGAGGGATCATTTCTTGTCCGATTCGTCCGAGGCCGACCAGCCCGAGCGTGCGGCCAAAGATGCCGCGAGCTTTCCCGTACTCTTTCTTATTCCAGCGGCCTTGCCTTAGATCGGTGACCGCGTCGGGTATGCGCCGATCCAAGGAAAGCATCAGCCCGAAAGCCAACTCGGCGACTGCGATCGAGTTCTTGCCCGGACAATTTGCAACGTAGATCCCGCGCGCGGACGCAGTCTTAACGTCGATAGTGTTGTAGCCCGCGCCGGCGCGGACGACCAGGCTCAAGCGGCCCGCTTCGAGCATCTCGCCCGTGACCTTGGTTCCGCGAACGACGAGAATGTCGGCTGCGGTCGTGGCGATCGCAGACTTCAGCGCGTCGTCCTTTAGGTCGGGATCATAGGTGATCTCGAATCCAGCTTCGCGTAAATGAGTTTGGCCGCTGTCGGGGAATTTGTCGGCTATTAGTATCTTCATTGTTTGCTCTCTGCTAGATCAAGTGGCTAAGCAATCCATCTCGTAGCTTCGGTTCAAACCACGTGGACTTGGGCGGCATGATTTCGTTGGCGTCCGCGATCGCCATCAATTGATCTACGCTAACCGGATACATCGAGAATGCAACGGCTGCGCGGCCGTCGTCGACCATTCTCTCGAGCGCCGCCGTGCCACGAATACCGCCCACAA
>DATFWM010000098.1:0-3875 GCA_035259295.1 Blastocatellia bacterium
CTCTTTGCCTACCGCGCGCGCCGACAATCCAATCTTTTTCTGCGACGGATCCAGCTTGAGTATCTTGAACGGGAGCACCTGCCCGATCTTCACCGCCTGATCCGGCTTTTCGACCCGCGAATCGCTCAACTCCGAAACGTGGCAAAGGCCCTCGATGCCCTCCTCGATCTCGACGAACGCCCCGAAGTTCGCGAAGCGCACAACACGACCCCTGATCGTGTCGCCGAGCTTGTGGGTGTCAAAGAAGCGGTCCCAGGCGTTGGGCTCAAGGTCCTTGATCGACAGGCTCAGCCGTCGCCCTTCGACGTCGATATTCGTAATCACCGCGTCGACCTGCTGGCCCTTCTTGAGTACGTCGGATGGGTGTTTGATTCGCTTTGTCCACGAAATGTCGGATACATGAACCAGTCCGTCTATTCCGTCTTCAATCTCGACGAACGCGCCGAAGTCTGTCAGGGAGCGCACCTTGCCTGTCACTCGCGAGCCGACGTGGTAACGGGAAGGCAATGTCTCCCAAGGATCAATGCTCACCTGCTTGATGCCGAGGCTTATGCGGCGGCTGTGGGAATCCGCGTCGAGCACAACCGCTTCGACTTCCTGACCGATCGACAACAGCTTCGACGGATGCTTGAGTCGCTTCGACCAGGTCATCTCGGTTACGTGCACGAGCCCTTCCACGCCCGGCTCGATTTCGATGAACGCGCCGTAGTCGGTCAAGCTGACCACCTTACCCCGAACGTGCGAGCCTTTGGGAAAGCGCTCCGCCACGCTTTGCCAGGGATCCGGAAGAAGCTGCTTGTAACCAAGTGAAATGCGCTCTTTCTCGCGGTCGAACTTGAGCACTTTTACTTGAACTGTGTCTCCGACTTTAACCATATCGTGCGGAGACTGTATGCGGCCCCAGCTCATATCGATGATGTGCAGCAGGCCGTCAATTCCGCCGAGATCGACGAACGCTCCATAATCGGTAATATTCTTAACCGTGCCTTCGAGGATCACGCCTTCCTCGATGTTGGCCAGCGTCTCAGCTTTCTTTTCATTAGCGGCTTCCTCGAGCACGGCTTTGCGCGAGACCACCACGTTGCCGCGCTTCCGATTCAGCTTGATAACTCGGACCTGGATCTCCTGCCTCAAGAAGCTCTCGAGATTTCGGACTGGTCTGATGTCAACCTGCGAGCCTGGAAGAAACGCGGGCACGCCGTCCAGATCGACTTTTAGTCCGCCTTTGATCCGTTCGACCACTCGGCCCTTTATACTCTCGTGCGTCTGATGGGCGTGACGGAGCCGCTCCCAGGATTGAACCTGCATCGCCGCCGCCCGTGACAGCACCGCGTAGCCGTCCTGGTTTTCGAGGCTCTTGATGAGCACGTCGACATAGTCGCCGCGTTTAACCGTCAAGTTACCCTGACGATCGAGAAACTCCTCGCGCGCAACGACGCCTTCGGACTTGTAACCGATGTCGACGAGAACGTTGACGTCTGAGACGCCCACTACAATGCCGCGGACGATTTCGCCTTCCTGCCGCGATGCGGCGCTTTCTTTCTCGTAAGTCTCGAGCATCGCGCTGAAATCCTGAGCGCCGCTCGCTTCAGCTTCGCTAGCCTGCTGCGGCGCGCTGGACTCGGGCGCATTTCGATCGAGTGGCGCGGGTTCGGCCGCCGCGCCGTCTGGGCCGGTGCTTGAACCGAGCGCGACGGTCTCTTCTCTGGCGCTGTCGGCCGCCGTGCTCGCACCGGACTGGGTTAGGTTATCTGTCGCCATTAACTGCTGCTCCTCCAACTCTGAATTCGAACTCATTGGAATGGTGTTGCATGACCGACCAAGCTATTTGACCAATAGTATATTGATCGGACGTAACGTTCAAGCCTTCAGCCGGTATGAAGTCCGAGTATCTAGAGCCGTGGTGAGGAGAGTCTTCCCTTAAATGCCTTCGACCTTGAGCGGAGAACGAGGCTTAAGGTTAGCTCCAGTGGCGGGACTCTGAGTACACGTGCCTATTGTTGTCTCGCTTCATAATGCTTGAGGCAAGGCAAAACTGTACACTTCTGGTTCGAGGCGTGTCAAGGAAACGATTGAATCAAGCTCCCTCAAGTTGTAATCTGGTCTTAAATCAAAACCCCCATCTGCCCTTGCGCGTTAAAGCTCAAATGTTGTGACAGCAGATTCGAGAGCTACGTCTTATTAAACCCCAACTCTGATTAGGATAAGCCATCAACGAGATCCTACAAACCTTTCGATCCGGCGCAGCTCCTCACCAGGTGAAGCTGGCGGCGGCCAAGGGTCTGCTTCCGCTATCAAATGAGGAATTGGTCGAAATTTTGGTAGCGCTGAACACGGACGTGGATGACGAAGTCCGCGCGGCCGCGGCAGCAACACTTTCAACGCTCGATCCCCGTGTTCTTTCGCAGCTTGCTATTCAACACGATACTCCGCCAGACGTGCTAGGATTTTTGTGCTTCTGGCCGCAAGCGCCGCGCGAGTTGATTGAAAAGGTAGTCTTCAATCCGTCGACGCCCGACGCCGCACTCGCTCGTCTCGCCTCGCACAGTCACGATTCGACCTTGATTGAGGCGATTTCGTTAAAACAGCAAAGTCTGATTCGATGCCCGGAAATAATCGATGCGATCCTGACAAATCCCGCGCGCACCTTTGAAGCCGAGCGACGCGCGCGTGAAGTGCGCGAAGAGTTCTTTGAAAAGCAGTTCGGGGCGCAAATGATCGCCGGCGAGCAGCGCGCGCAAGCTGACGCGGCGAGCAGGGCTGCTTCTGCGACGAGGGAGACAGTCTCGATCAGCGGAATCGAAGACCTGATCCGTCTCGGGCTGATTGAGGAAGACGTAGACGACCGCTTGATCGCCGAATACGAAGAGGAATACGGGCCGTTGGACGCGTCTTCGCCCGCTCCTGACGAACAACTCCAGATCGAGCAGATAGTCGACGAGGTTGCGACTGAAGACCCTCCGTTACCGATCGAGCGAATGCCCGTTTTTCAGCGAGTGGCACTGATGAGCGTTAAGGAGCGAGTGATGCTGGCGATAAAAGGCTCGCGCGAGGCTCGGATGATTCTGGTCCGCGACCCAAACCGAATTGTCGCCGGCGCGGTGCTGCGGAACCCGAAACTCACCGACCCGGAGATCGAGAACATCGCCGCAATCAGGACGGTACCCGAAGACGTCTTGAGGCAGATCGGCCAGAACCGCACCTGGAACCGATCTTATGTCGTTATACACAATCTGGTTCGAAACCCGCGCACGCCAATCGCCATCAGTCTTGGCTTCATTAATCGGATCCAAACCCGCGACATGCGCGTCCTGTCACAGAACAAAAACATTCCCGATGTGATTCGGCAGAGCGCCTACCGCTTATACCTGAAACGCAGCGGGAGTTGAGATTCCCGTTCGTAGTCCCGCCTTTAGGCGGAAGTTTGTAAATGTGACTTGGCATAGCACCGACTACAAACTTCCGCCTGAAGGCGGGACTACGAACTCGCTAAAACACCAAACCTTTGTTATGATGCCGCCCGATCAGGAGGATTCTGCTATGCGAACCAAATCTGCATTGACCAGGCGCGGCTTTGTGACGACCGCGGCATTGGGCGCGGTTTCGTTGAGACTTGGATTACCATCGGCTGGTGGGTCAACTGCTCGCTCGCGAGGGGTGGTCGGGGAGCCGCTCAGGCTGCACCGCAACGAGAGCCCATACGGGCTTGCGCCTGCGGCGGCCCAAGCACTGAAAGCTGCCGTCGATCCAAAGTCCTTCCGTTATCCGATCGAAGAACCTAAAGCACTTGAAGAGGCTATCGCCAAACGCTTCGGCCTCGAGAAAGAGAATGTCCTGCTCGGCTACGGCTCGATCGAGATACTGAAGATGGCGAC
>DATFWM010000099.1:0-2751 GCA_035259295.1 Blastocatellia bacterium
TGCCACCCGGCTTGCTAATGTCGAGCAGGCCAACAGTCTTGCCGCTGAGAGTATCCAGCCGCGGCGCCGGGTTTCCAGCAACGCGCGGCGTTTCGTCGAGCGGATTCACGATTGTAATTGACATAGCGCCTCCTTCAAGAAATAGACCACTGATTGGCCGGATCGGACGGGTTCACACGGATCTGTGGAGATCAGCCCAATCCGTCCGATCCGTGGTCTATTTCGCAATCGGATAAGTAACCATTTGACTTCCACGCGAGCCGGCGGCCCAGCTTCCGATCACCGCAGAAAACTTTCCGGCGGTCCCTCCGGCGACAACAATCTTGATCGCTGAAGCTTCGGTAAACTTCAAATAGCACGGCTCGCCGTCGATCACGGCTTGTTCATAAAACCTCGTGGTTGCTGTTCCTTCGCTGGTTCCCAGTTCGAACTCTCGAATCGGAACGCCCGTGTTCTCCCACAAGCATTCGCGCACTGCTTGTTTGGTGAACCCGTCACGCCAAAGAGTCTTCACGTGCTCGGGGCAAAGCACAACCAACGCTTCGACCCCCGCACATACGCGATAGGACCAAACCGTCGCGAGCGCCCGGCTAATGGTTTTGAGTATCTGTTTCCCCTCGCGCGCCGAGTGTTCGCTGACGCCGTGCGGCGGTTCGGCGGCAAACAGAGTCACCGCGCTCTCGCTGGAATTGAATCCCCTCTCGACGTGCAACGGCTCCCACGGACTCTCCTCCTCGTTCTCGGCGATGCAGTATGAAAACTTACCGGGATTCCCGAGCGTGGACATATCTATCTCGCCCGGTCGCGCGCCCCCAAGATTGGTAAGTATCAACTGCAGCGCGCGGCCCAGCGTGCTGTTCGCGCGAGCGACGTTGCCGAAGACGTTGCTCCCGCAAGCGAACCCCATCTCGCGACGCACCGGCCCGTTGACGATCACCAGCGGCGCGGCGAAATGGGTAGTCGCCTGGACGCCGTGGATGTTGAAGCGCTCGTCGCACACGGCTCGCACAAGCGGAATCAGCACACGCATCATTTCCGGCTTGCAACCCGCCATCACCGCGTTGGCGGCGATCTTTTCAACCGTCGCCATGCCATAATTTGGTGGGATAAGAGCGATCAATTCATCGGGCGGAAGCGTGGTACAGGCGAGCATGCGTTCGACCCGCTCGACGGTCGGCGGAATCACCGGCAGCGGATCCCCAAACTGCATGCAGTACTCGAAAGGATCAACCGAATCATCCAACTCGATTCGCGACGCACGCGCGGCTCGCTTCGCATAAGGGTTCACCGCGGCCGCCATCTCACCCTCACCGGCTGCCTCGAGATGCCGAGATGTACAGCCGTACTTGGTGTCGGGCGCGCCGTCGAACGGCTCGGCGATGACGAGAGGCCTGCCGGCCATCGCAGTCGCGAACTCATTCAACGCGCGCTTGTCGAAACCGCTCACCGCTTGAGCAACGCGGCGATCGGCTCCAATTAGAAACATCGTCGGAACCGCAACAGGATCATAGAGTTTAGTAACCGCGAGATCGCGATCAATCGCGACCGGGAATTCGATTGGTGCCTGCTCGATCAACTCGCGAGTCGACGTCTCGGCGTCTTGGGAAATGCCGAGGACGCGCGACTCTTCACCGAGCTCTCGCGACAAGCGATTTAGATAAGTGATCGACAACCGGCAAGTCGGACAATCGGTTTCGAGGAAGACAAGCAGACTCGGCTTCAGTTGCGAGCCGCTCCCAAACTGCAAAGCGGCTCCATCCAGGCAAGTGAGAAAGAAGCTTGGAGCGTGGTCGCCTGTTTCGAGCATAGCGATTAGTTAAGCACGGTTCCTCCATTCATGCGAGTGTTCACTATGCGACGGGTCACGCCCTCCGCGATCTTCCTTGCTCTCCAGTCGAGTCATCATACCGATAGCCGCGCCTATGGCGTCAGACTCTACACCTAAGAGGGTGAGGGCAACGCTTCGGGTGCGTGCGGGCGAAGACTCGCGAACACCAAAGAGGCAAACAACGCCTGCGCCAGAAGGGGGACGGTGTAGAATAACGTTCTAGGCAATTATGATGTACACCATCAAACCAGCGATCAGAAGCAACTCGGACTTCAGGTCGGCCCAGGCGGAGTTAACGCCCGGACAATAAGACCTTGCCAGAACCGAACATCTACCTGATCAGCTTCCGCGGGGCAGCCTCTTCCGCGTACTCGATGGAGGGATCCTGCCGCAGCTTCTTCAGCGCTCCGGAGAGTTCGGCTGAATCGATTTCCAATAGGAATAGGCCGGAAAGCTCCCTATCGGTTTCGTCCGGGAACGTCTGTGTGACATTAAGAATCCCCGGCGTAGTGGAGAGACTGTTGACCAAACTCTTCCTGTCAGCATGAGGAGCCAATTTCACATTCACGAGCATAGTGCTTTTGCTCACCCTTTGTGCAGCCATGGAACCCTACTCATCACGCAGCCGATGAGGGCGTCTTGTCTCTAGGATACTGCATCCTTCAGGTTGAGTAAACCGGCCCCAAACTCAATTGTCCGGTGCCTCCTTTTCATCGCCGGCAGCTTCGTGGCGGTTGCTTTCAGCTTTTTCGCGACCTGATCATGGGTGAGACTTGGATTGCGTGCGATGACCAGCGCCGCCGTCGCCGTCACGTGTGGCGTTGCCATCGACGTACCGCTCCACGCTGCGTATTGGGTCTCTTCCCTCGTTCGGTACGGTGAGGGCTTCATCGGCAAAGTCGAAAGGATGTTGGTGCCCGGCG
>DATFWM010000100.1:0-5095 GCA_035259295.1 Blastocatellia bacterium
AGCAGAATCGTCAGCGGGTGGACTATGCTCTCGAACTGCGACGCCAGGATCATGTACATGAAGATGACTGACAGCAGGAACGCCCAGATGAATTCATTAAACGTTCGCTCGAGCTCGCGAGCGCGGCCTGACACCGCCATCGTGTAAGCGGAAGGCAGGTTCATGTTGGTGACTTCTTTGCGAAGCGCGTCCAGCCGATCGGCAAGGGCGTAGCCGGGCGCGACCGAGCCGTAGACGCTGACCTGTCGCTGACGATCGAGCCGGTCGATCCGTGACGCCGCATTCGCCGGCGTGATGTTCACCAGATTGTCCAGACGCGCCAGCGTTCCATTTTGTCTGGGCACGTACAGCCGCGATATCGTTCCTGGATCGTTTCGCTGACCCTCGCTCAGCCTCAACTGAACGTCGTAGTCATCGTTGACTGATTCGTCATGGAATCGAGACACTCGCTGGTCCCCTCCGACCATCAGCCTCAGCGCGCTGGCCACGTCCTCGGTCGAAACGCCCAGATCGGCCGCGCGCGTTCGATCTATGTCGACTCTCAGCTCGGGCTTGTCGAGCTTCAATGACGTGTCTGCGTCGAGAATGCCCAACTCGGGCGCTTTCAAGCGAAGCTGGTCGGCGTACTTCGCGAGCGTTTCGAGGTCCGGGCCTCGCAACACGAACTCTATTTCGAATCGCCCGCCGCCGATGTTAACTGACATGGCGTTGCGGACCGCTGTGCGCAGGTCTTTGTATTTTCGGAGCCGGGCGCGAATCTCTTGCATCACATCGCGCTGCGAATAATTATTCCTGAAAGCGTCCAGCGGATGGCCGTGGACGGTTGACTCCCACAGACGCGCGAGCGAAAAGCTGCGCTCACCAATTGGCGCGATACGAACGTAAGCGCCGCCCTGATTCACTTGGCCCATAAAACCGCCCCCGCCGCCGGCGTTTGCCAGCACGACGCGAACACCGGGCGTATTACGAAGCTCGGCTTCGATCGTGCGCATCACTTCATTCATCGCGGCGAGGCTAGTGCCTTCGCGAGCAGTCACGCCGACGTCAAACTCGGATTCGTCGACATCGGTCGGGATGTAGTCTTGCTTGACGACTTTGTAAAGAGGGACCGAGGAAGCAATCACCAGCAACGCGAGCACCGCAACTACTGCGCGATGGCGAACAGCGAGCCCGAGCATCCACTCGTAGGCGCGGTCAATGATCCCATAGAAGCCGCGCCGCGACTTAGCCGCCTGCTCCCCGTGCGAGGCGGCATCCTGCCCTCGAAGCAGCCGCGCGCTCATCATCGGCGTCAACGTGAATGACACCAAAAGGCTCACTAGAATCGCGACTGCTGCGGTGATGCCGAACTGATAGAGGAACCTTCCGGATATGCTCGACATGAACGAAACCGGCACGAAGATAACAACCAAACTGAAAGTGGTCGCCATCACCGCCAGCCCAATCTCGGCGGTCGCTGCCTTCGCGGCTTCAAAGGGGCGCATCTTTTTTTCTTCGACGAAGCGGAAAATGTTCTCGAGCACTACTATCGCGTCGTCGATGACCACTCCAACCATCAACACCAGCGCGAGCATCGTCACGCTGTTCAATGTGAAGTTCAGCGCGCGCATCATTCCAAAAGTAGAGATCGTCGAGGCGGGAATCGCCACTGCGGCGATGATCGTCGAACGCCAGCTCCTCATGAACGCCAGCACCACCAGCGACGCTAGGATGCTGCCGAGAATCAGGTGAAGGTTGATCTCGTGCAGTGCTGCGTATATGTAGCGCGACTGGTCGCGGATCACTTCCATCTTCACATCGGTGGGGAGCTGGCCGGCGACGCGAGCGAGACTCACTTTGGCCGCCTCGATTACCTCGACCGTGTTCGCCCCGGTCTGGCGTCTCACTTCCAGCGTCACCGTGGGCACGCCGTTCAACCGTGCAACGGAGCGTTGTTCCCTGGTGCCGTCTTCGGCAAATCCGATGTCGCGAATGTGAACCGGGGCACCGCCTATCGTCGCGACGACCAGATCGTTGAAGATCTTCGGATCCGCCACGCGGCCCATCGTTCGAAGCGTCTGCTCGCGCGAGCCCTGAGTAACGTTTCCTCCCGGCACGTCCGCGTTTTGCCGCACGATCGCATTGCGGATGTTGCTGATCGGTATCTGATAAGCTGCCAGCCGGTCGGCATCTACCCAGACGTTGATCGCCCGGCCCAGTCCTCCCTGGATATTTATCTCACCGACTCCCGAGGAGCGTTCGAGCTGAGGTTTGACTACCTTGTCTGCGAGCTCGGTCAATTCGCGCACCGAACGATCCGCCGACAACGCCACAGTCATAACCGGCGAGAAGTCGCTGTTGAACTTGCCGACGATCGGTGGATCAACATCGCGCGGCAGGTTTCGAACGACCGTTGCCACGCGGTCGCGAACGTCCTGCGCGGCTACGTCGATGTCGCGGCCGAGATTGAAGGTCGCAATCACGAACGACTGGCCCGGCCCTGAAACAGAACGCAATTCCTGAATGCCTTCGACCGTGTTCACTACTTCTTCGATCTTTTGAGAGACCTCGCTCTCGACTTCTTCGGGCGCGCCGCCCGGCAAAGTTGTGCGCACAGTTACGGAAGGCAGGTCGAATGATGGAAAGCGATCGACGCCCAAGCGAAAGTAACTCGCCGCGCCGACGACGACCAGCGCCAGGATTATCATCGCCGCAAATACAGGCCGCTTGATGCAAATTGATGCGAGCTTCTGCATAGGTGATTTCGTGACCTTGGGAGCCCACGCGGCTCGCGTGCCTGATTGCAATCGCTCGAGACTCAGCACGCGAGCCGCGTGCGCTCCCAGGGCATCATTCCGTTACCGTCACCGGCTGCCCCGATTGAAGATTGCCGGGGTTAATAACGACCGTGTCGCCGACTTTCAACCCGGCCAAGATTTCTGCCCATTCCTCAGTGCGGCGCCCTACGGTGACCGGTTTTTCAACTGCCTTGCCGTCTTGAACCAATATCACTTTATCGATGCCGGCGAAAGTGACAATCGCGTTGACAGGCACCGCAAGTGCCGCGCTGTTGCTATCCGACACAATCTCCGCACGCGCAAAGGAACCAGGCCTAAGCTTGCCGTTGTTATGCACTTCTGCCTCAACTATCAATACGCGATTCTGCGCCGTTATGCTGGGGCTTATGCGCGCGATCTTGCCGTTGTAAATGGTTGGATCGCCCTCCAACGTTACTCTCACCTGTTGTCGAGTGTGAACATTGCGAGATTCGCGCTCGGGTACTTCCGCGCGCAGTCTCAGTGGGTCCATTCTCACAACGCTGACAACCGCGGTGCCTGCGGCAAGATACTCACCGACGCTCGCCCGTTTCTCTTGCACGACTCCATCGAACGGCGCATAAATGGTCGAGTCCTTCAGTTGTTGTCTCGCGATCTCGAGTTCCGAACGGCGCTGAACGACGAGCGCCTGGCGGTTGCGAATCTCCTCGACCGCATCTTGATACCGGCTGAGCGCGACTTTGTACTCAGCTTCCGCGCCCTCCAAATTCGCGCGAGCCAACACTCCACGCTGAACCAAGGCCTGCGCTCGCTCGAACTTCACCCGCGCGTCGTCGAGCAAAGCCTGAGCCTGCCTGACCGTTCCCGTTTTCTCCGGATCGATGTGATCGTCTTTACCCTCCGGGGGCAAGCCCACCCGAGCCCGGGCTTGCGCTAAAGCGGCTTCCGCTTGTTGAAGCCGGAGTTGATAATCCTGCTGCTCGAGCTGCGCGATCATTTGTCCTTGTCGAACGACGCTTCCAAGGTCAACCGAAATCGAGGCGACGCGGCCGGGCACTTTTGCGCTTACCGTTGCCTGATCGTAGGCCGCTAGGGTCCCGGTGACTGTCACCGTTCGCTCCATTGTGATTTCGGCGGCGCGGGCGATCTTTACCTGTCGAGGCTCTCTCGCTTCGGCGCCCGCAGTGTTGCGGGCGGAGACCGGATATCCGCTCTTGCACGCGGAGGATAGGACTACCACAGCGAACAAACCCGTCAGGATCACGGTGATAATGGATTTGTTGGTAGTCTGAAAAAACATCGGCTCAATGATACCTTGTTTCGTTCTAGAGCGCACCACTTGGGACGAACCTGTGCCCAACTGAACGCACTAAGCGCGTAATCTTTTGCAACTCTCAAGTACGCTAAACCGGGCTGGCCAGTTACGCGTATCGCGTCGCAGGATTCTGACCTCACCTGGCGAGGGAATCACGGAAGGTAGGGTCGTGTTGGATCATATAATGCACAACGAAAGTAAGAACAATAGAGGCGAGCCACAGAGCAATGAAAATGATCTTGAAAACTCGCCTGTAGCTTCGGAAGAATAACCCTGGCAACGCGACTATTGACGAAAGCAGTACCGGCAGAATCAGTAGCCCCAAAAAGACCCCCAGAAAGTATGCGATGGCGAACCCGATTCCGGGTCTTCCGATTCCTTTTGCAAGATAGGTCAGCACGAGAGCGACAATTCCATTCAAGAACGCAACTTTCGCGACGGCGTCCACATACCTGAAAAACTGACTCTCTTCCCCCGTCGGCTCGTCCAGCGGCGGGCCTAAGTAAGAACTGAATATTGTTTCTTGTTGTTTATCGTCTTGATGACGATCAGCACTGTCGACGATCATTTCACTACTCTTTCGGGATGCGCGGGGGCGCTGGCGCGAAAGACCAAGAAATAGTCCATACCATCAGGCTTGACGAAGTCATACTGCTCGACCAATGCAAAGCCCGCTTCCCCAGCTTCTTCGATCACCACGCGCGAGCCTATCCCGTGATCCTTGCCGTTGCCGTCGCGATCGATTATCCCCATAAGCGCGCCGGGTCGCAGAGCCTGCCGAAGATGAGCCAGCAACCGAATCGGCTGCGCGATCTCGTGATAAGTCTTGAGGATCAGCACCGCGTCAACGCTTTCAGGCGGCAACACCGGATCGTCTTCTCTTCCGAGCACGGTGTAAATGTTTGAGAGCTTCTCCTTCGTCGCGCGAGCTTGAATGTATTTCAGGTAATCGCGATTGATCTCAACTGCGTAAACTACGCCGCTCGCTGTAACCCGTCTGGCGGCCCTGACTGTAAACCAACCG
>DATFWM010000101.1:0-3961 GCA_035259295.1 Blastocatellia bacterium
ATGCGTCGCCGGCCTTCCAGGTCGATTGGGTCTATGCGAACGGTCTATCGGTGGCAAGAGACGAATACTGCTTGTGAAGGACTGGTAGAATTTACGACACCGGTCAAGTGTGTCGAGCCGCACTGTGGAGCGCCGAGTGGCGCTGCTGACTCGCGGTGCGGTTCAAGCGTCCGGGAGCATAATAGTTAAAAGGGACGCCGGTTGTCAACGGTTCTTTAATGTCATTCTTTAGCTAGCTTTCTTGATGAGCCGCCGATCGAGCCACCGGCGCCCGCCACCAGCTCTTCGGGTTGCGCCGTCGCGAGCCCGAGCGCCTTTCGTACTTCGGCTTCAATGCGCGTCGTCATTTCGCGATCCGTCTTGAGCGTGTTCTTGGCGTTCTCACGACCTTGCCCGAGCCGCTCGCCTTTGAAGCTGAACCACGCGCCGCTTTTCTCGATGATCTTGTTTTCGACTGCGAGATCCAGCAAATCGCCTTCCCGCGAGATGCCTTCGCCGTACATTATGTCGAACTCGGCTTCCTTGAACGGAGGCGCAACTTTGTTCTTGACCACCTTGACTTTTGTGCGATTGCCTACGGTTGAGTCGCCATCCTTTATCGAGCTCGTGCGCCGAATCTCGAGTCTGACCGACGAGTAGAACTTGAGCGCGCGGCCTCCGGTCGTGGTTTCGGGATTGCCGAACATCACGCCGATCTTTTCGCGAATCTGGTTGATGAAGATCAAGCAGGTGTTTGAACGCGACACGACGGCGGTCAGTTTTCTAAGCGCTTGAGACATCAACCGCGCTTGAAGTCCAGGCAACGAGTCTCCCATCTCGCCGTCAAGCTCGGCCCGCGGCACCAGCGCCGCGACCGAGTCGATGACCAGAACGTCCACGCCTCCCGAACGAACCAAAGCCTCGGCGATCTCCAGCGCCTGTTCGCCCGAATCCGGCTGCGAGATGAACAGGTCATCAACGTTTACCCCCAGCTTCTCCGCGTACGGCGCGTCCATCGCATGCTCGGCGTCGATGTACGCCGCCACGCCGCCCGCCTCCTGGGCCTGGGCAACAATGTGAAGCGCGAGTGTCGTCTTGCCGCCCGATTCAGGTCCGTAGATTTCAACGATTCTCCCGCGAGGCACACCTCCAATTCCGATTGCAGCGTCGAGGCTTAAACACGATGTTGAGATGGCAGGCACGTCCACGACTTTGCGTTCGCCGAGCCTCATTATTGAGCCTTTGCCAAACTGCTTTTCTATGTTGGCAATTGCAATGTCTATTGCGCGATTGCGCTCAGTTCTGTCATCTGCCATTTCGTTGTTCCCTTTCACTCGGAGATGGAGCGAAGAACGCCCACTATAGCACAATCAGCAACGAACTTCACAAATCGTTTCTGCGTGTCTTGTTATGATCTTCCGTCACCTTGCGGTAAAGCTCTTCCGGCCTGGTCGAGGCCGGTATTGTTTCGACGACCATATAGTCTGGAATCTGAATATAGATCGTGTCACCAAGCGAGTTGCGTCGTGGAATCTCCCACACAATGCCGTTCCAGGTCGACAGATCGAACGACTCCGGGTCGTCCGGCGCTCCGCGAATCCTGATCCATGCCTGATGCCCTTTTAGCGTCACGATGAAACCGCGCCCTTACCCAGTAACTCACTCGCATCGATTTGTGAATGAGGCTGACGGAGCCATTTAGAAGGTGCCACACTCGGAGAGAAGTTTTCAAGGGTTCCGAACTTGGAGGATTTCAAGAATTGAAAATTGAAAGGTGAAAATTGAAAAATGCAAATTGCCGAAGGCGCGACACATTTTTGCAATTTGCATTTTTCAACTTTCAATTTTCAATGTCGTCACCTTCCGCGGCATGTCAAATAACCGTCGTAACGATCTCTCTTATACTTCGCTGCAATTCGGCGTCGTCGGTGATGGGGCTGCTTATGGCGACGTCGCAGGCCAGATGAGGATGAATGCCGCTGCTCACAAGCTGCGCAGCGTAGACAAGCAATCGCGTCGAAACGCCCTCTTCCAGGCCGTGACCCTTGAGGTTGCGAACCTTCTGGCCGATCAGCACCAGGTCGCGTGCGGTTTGCTCGTCAACCTTACCCTCGTGGATCAATACAGCCGCTTCCAAATGCGCGGGGGGATACTCGAACTCGAGTCCGACAAATCGTTGCCGCGTGGATTGCTTCAAGTCTTTGAGGACGCTTTGGTAGCCTGGATTATACGAGACGACGAGCATGAACTCGTCCGGCGCTTGAAGAATCGTGCCGCGCTTTTCGACGGGCAGGATTCGACGGTCGTCGGTGAGCGGATGAATCAAAACTATCGTGTCCTTGCGCGCTTCAACCACTTCGTCGAGATAGCAGATGGCGCCATTCTTGACGGCAGTCGTAAGGGGACCGTCGTGCCACACTGTCTCGTCGCCTTCCAACAGGAAGCGCCCAACAAGATCAGTCGCCGATAGGTCTTCGTGACAAGCTACCGTTATCAGCGGACGGTTCAAACGCCACGCCATGTACTCGATGAACCGGGTCTTGCCGCAGCCGGTCGGTCCTTTAAGCATGACGGGCAGCTTTCCGCGATACGCTGCTTCGAACAGACCTACCTCTTCGCCAACCGGCAGATAAAACGGCTCTCGCCGGATCGCGTGTTTTTCTATCGCCTCTTCTATTGTGGCTTGATCGGCGGTCATATTAGTACCGCGAGCGGTAGCGAGCGTGACCCGAGCGAGGCTCGCTACCGCTTGCGGTACTGACTCCCTGCGCTCCGTCGTGTATAATTTTAGGTTTGAAACCTACATCCGCGCATAACTGAGCGCGACGAACCGGAATGATAGCATCGGCTCAGCGCGTGGGCAAAGACGGCGAGCAATGAATATAGCAGTAGCAATGAGCGGCGGTGTCGACAGCTCGGTCGCCGCCGCAATACTGAGACGTCAGGGGCATGACGTAGTTGGCTTCACGATGCAGTTGTGGAACCAGCGGCGAAGACTTGCGCCCGATGAAGAGCCGCAGCCCTCGCGCTGCTGCTCGCTGGACGACGTTTACGACGCGCGGTGTGTGGCTGAGGATCTGGGCATTCCGTTCTATGTCCTTAACCTCGAAGACGAATTCGAGCGCGGGGTCGTCCGTCCGTTCGTTCGAGACTATCTCGCGGGTCGGACGCCGATCCCTTGTGTATCGTGCAACACCAAACTGAAGTTCGCGCGGCTGGTAAAAGTCGCGCGCGAAGTCGGCGCCGGTCGAGTCGCGACCGGGCATTACGCTCGAGTGGAATATAACGATCAGACCGGGCGATTTATTCTTAAGAAGGGTCGCGATCTCTCAAAAGATCAGTCTTACTTTTTGTTCGAGATGACGCAGAAGCAGCTTTCGCGTGCGGTTTTTCCGTTAGGCGAGATGACTAAGAATGAAGTTCGCGAGGTCGCGCGAGAGCTTGGGCTTGAAACCGCCGACAAGCCCGAGAGCCAGGAGATATGCTTTGTGCCCGACGGCGACTACGCGCGATTCGTCGAGAACTATGCGCGCTACGAGATGGGTGATTGGAGCATAGCTGGCGGCGAGATCACGACGGCCGAGGGAACGGTCGTCGGCGAGCACGCAGGGTTGCATCGCTACACGATTGGGCAGCGTCGCGGCATCGGAGTAGCTGCTAGTGAGCCGCTGTATGTGCTCAAGATTGACGTGCCGCGCAACCAGCTCGTCGTTGGCAAGCGAAATGAGCTGTATGGAAAGTATCTTACTGCGAGCGGCGTTAACTGGGTTGTAATCGATCACCCGGATGAACCCGTGCGAGCAAACGTGCGAATACGTTATCGGGCGAACCAAGCCACGGCGACGATAACACCGATCGACACGAGCCACGTCCGAGTCGAGTTTGATGAACCTCAGCCCGCCATCAGTCCGGGACAGGCAGCGGTTTTCTACGACGGCGATGTGCTCGTCGGAGGCGGATGGATAGAGTGAAAAGCAAAAAG
>DATFWM010000102.1:0-2291 GCA_035259295.1 Blastocatellia bacterium
CTAACGGACTTGCGTCTTACCTGACCTTTCGGATTAGGTCGCGCGAATGGCGTACCAAGCTACGTATGTTTTGCCGTTCAGCCTTGGCTTTGCGGCTGTAAAAACCGTGCGTGACTGCATTCTTGTTCCCGCGCGGCGCACCAGATCCTGCTGCCCCGCCATGCATCCGGCATCGTCTCTTCCCGCTTACCGCAGGCGACATGCAGGCTTTGCCGGAGCGTGTCGTTGCCCCACAACGTGGGCTCGTCAGCATCGGCTCAGTATTACGTCGGTGTGTGGCCATTGCCATTTCGGACCATAGTTGAATCTGTTTTCTGCGGCAGCTTGGGAACTGCGGATCCATTTAATCGGCGAGCGCGCGCCGTGTTTGCTTTCTTCCGCGTGTCGTTTGGAGTCGCATGGCTGATCTCGCCAAGACTTACTTCCCTGGACGGGCCGGCAGAAAGCTGTTGCACCTTCTTGGAGAATTCGACAGTCGCACGATGTCGGTCCGCTGCAGCAAGAAGTGCAAGGGATAAAGCCATCAGCTTAGTGGCATACCGAAGACTAAATTCCAGGACTGGCCCGTTATCGATTTTGACCTCGCCTTTAGGGTTGTGTTGGTAGTGCAGCAACTGCAACTTTAATTCCGGGGAGAGATCGTATTTCAGCGGCTCCCTCACATTGTGCAGGAGCCGCTCTGTGATAATTCGACAAACGGCCCAGTCAGCGAGAATTTCCGCCTCGATCTCATCAATGGCTTTACGAGCTGCGATGAGAGAAATCGCGCGGTTAAGATCGTCTGCCCTGGGAAACTCACACGGCGAGTTCTCATCGACCGGCAATACCGAGCACAGATATTGTAGCAGACCGCTGGCAAACTGGTCGTCTGCCGTGCCGAACGCCTCCTTGAGAAGCGCAAAGGCGATGAACTGGTCCGGATGGTCGAATGCGAGCCAGCCGCCTACGCCTTCCACGAACTTCATGCGCGGAACGCGAACCTGTTCTTTCAACCGTTGCGCTTGTTTCGCGAGTGCTTCCCGTTCGTAATCGGTAGGCTCGTATTTTGATTCAGCAGCTCGTTTCTCCCAATGCGGTAACAGAACATCCTTCAGACGCCCACGCTTACGTTCGGCTCGGGTCCAGTCATCGTCTATAGTCGTGAAGCGCCGCCAAGCTGCCCTCGGGCGCTCTCCTCCTTTCTCGTGGAGTACTGCTGGCTCGCGGTCAGTCGGTTTGTCTTTCAATTCAGCCATGGCGATGGGTTTTTTGGTTCGTGTAGGTTTCATCGGGACCTCGGTGGCGCGCTTTTCAGCGCTAGGCATGAGCTAGCTACTCCATCGCCGAAGCGATGGCGTGAACCTACGCAACGCGATCCCCCAACTGATGTCCAAGTTGGACCAATCAGCGGATTGGACGCCAAGCCCTTGAGAAACGCTCGTTATCGAGATCAACGGGCAGCGATTTTCATCTGCTGCCCTAAAAACGCACACCCAGAGACGTGGTCACTTTGCTTGACCGCGCACGCAACAAGGGCGTCGGCTCGAGGATTCGATTAAGGAGCCAGTGCAAGTGTGCGGATAAGCTAGGACCGGCCTAATTGCAAGATGATTCACTCAAAACGCTTTCTCGCGTCTAGGTCGTAGCTCCGCCACATCCCGCCTCTGTCGTCCGTACTTTGCATGGGGTTGTTTTTCCAGAAATCGAGGCGCGGCGCGCCAATGCTCGGGTGATCGACGAGCATTCGAATTGGCGTGGGTCGAATTCATCGACGAGAGCGGCGGCAGTCGCAGGCCCGGAGCGTATCCTAGTCTGGCTTCACCACCCGGATGTGCAGCTCGCGCAATTGCTTCGGCGAGACTTCCGATGGCGCGCCCATCATCAGGTCTTCGGCGCGCTGGTTCATCGGGAACAGCACCACTTCGCGCAGGTTCTCCTCGCCGCAGAGCAACATCACGATGCGGTCGATGCCCGGCGCGATGCCGCCGTGCGGTGGCGCGCCGAGCGAAAGCGCGTGCAGCATGCCGCCGAAGCGCTGCTCCAGGCTCGCCGCCTCATAGCCGGCAATGGCGAAGGCCTTCTTCATCACTTCCGGGCGATGATTGCGGATCGCGCCGGAGGACAATTCCACGCCGTTGCAGACCACGTCGTATTGGATCGCCTTGAGCGATAGAATCTTATCGCGATCGGCCGCATCGAGCGCCAGGAATTGATCGACCGGCAGATTCGGCATCGAGAACGGATTATGCGAGAAGTCGATTCGCTTCTCCTCCTCGTTCCATTCATACATCGGAAAATCGACGATCCAGCAG
>DATFWM010000103.1:0-3629 GCA_035259295.1 Blastocatellia bacterium
TGCGGCTGCTCGCCCCGGTAAACGCGCCTTTCTCGTAGCCAAACAGTTCGGATTCGATCAAGCTCTCCGGAAGGGCGGCACAGGCCACCTTGATGAAAGGCTTGTTTGAGCGCGGCGAATTGTAATGGATCGCGTGCGCGATCATTTCTTTACCGGTACCGGATTCGCCGCGGATCAAGACGGTCGTGTTGGTTGGCGCAACCTGCGAGATCTGCTCATAGACCTGCCTCATCGGACCGCTATTTCCAATGATATTCGAAAAGTCGTAACGCTGCTTTAGCTCCTGCCGCAAGTGGATGTTTTCATCTACAAGACGCTGCTTTTCAAGCTCCACCATCTGATGGACCTTTAGGCCCTGAGCTATTATCGATGCGACCACGCGCAAAAACTTAACGCCTCTATCGTAATCACGATCCTTTTTGTAGCGCAGCACGCCTGCTAGCGCCCCGACCGACTTTCTATTCAACGTTATAGGTACGCAGAAGAAAGTGATTTCGTGCCGGCTCAATTTCTTTGTTGGCGCTGCGCGACCCAGGAACAGCGGCTCATTGCTCGCCTGCGGAACGACAACCGGCTTACCGCTTTCGACAACCCTTCCGGTGATTCCCTCTCCAAGTTTATACCGAGCTTTTCGACCTTCCGGCGTTAGCCCGCATGCGGCTTCAATGTAGATCTCATCCGAATCGGGCATCAGCAGGGTCACCGCGCTGCTCACAAAGCCGTGATGGTTTTCGAGTATTTCCAGCACTCGATGAAGCGCCGCCTTTTGGTCGAGCGTTCCCGACAGCGCCTGGCTGATCTCCACGAGAGTTGTCAGTTTTCTGATCTCACCGCTTTGGTCATTCCTTGAAGCCATGCGATTCCCAAAATCCTTAATCTGTAATCCTACAATTTTGTAGGGCTCCTGAAAGGTGGCGACATTATTGTAGGTCGCGGATCGGTCCGTCAAGCCGCCAAGAATATCTAAACACTCGTGAAAAGGCCGTGAATGATCATTAAAGAGGAATTTCAGACATTGAGCAAACTTTTTATAACTGCAAGATACATGCCGAAATCTCCCGTGTCATTGCCGACAAACAAAATCATTTTAAAAAAATCGACATTAGTGGTCCCGTTATCGGTTATGGTATTGCCGTTGCTCTGGCGCTGAGTTCGTAGGATCGAATGCGTTACTGGATTAACTATCGTATCCCGCCCCGAGTGCTTGCAGTACGCGCTTGCCGTGACGATGAAATCCAGGCAGGAGCTCAATGGCAAATCAGCGCAACCAACAGATGCTTTATGACCCGCACGATCAGCATGACGCCTGCGGGGTTGGCTTCGTCGCTGATATCTCCGGGCGCGAGAGCCACCGGATAATTCAAAACGCACTCGAGGCCCTCGGCAACCTTACTCATCGCGGAGCAATCGACGCCGATGGGCGCACCGGTGATGGCGCCGGACTTCTCGTTCAATTACCCATCCGATTCTTCCATCGAGAAGCAGAAAAGCTTGGACACAGAGCCGAAGCGGATCTCGCGGTCGGGATGTTCTTCCTGCCTCGAGAGACTAGCGACGCGGCACGCTGCCGTGAGATCACAACAAGCATCCTCGAGCGACAGGGGTTCGCGCCGCTCGCGTGGCGACCCGTTCCTGTCGAGCATAGCAACTTAGGGGCAAAAGCGCTGGCTACCGCCCCACGCATAGAGCAACTACTCGTTGCCCGTGGAGCTGTATCAAAGTTCGAACTTGAGGCAAGCTTGTACCTGGCAAGGCGCGAGATCGAGCAACAATGCTCGGAGATCGATTCCTTTTACGTCACCTCGCTTTCCTCCCGAACTATCGTTTACAAGGGTCTCTTCGTTGGCAACCAGCTGGGACCTTTTTACCCCGATCTCACACAACCCGACTTCGAATCCGCGCTCGCGGTTTTTCATCAGCGTTACTCAACCAACACCTTTCCAAACTGGGCGCTCGCTCAACCTTTTCGTCTGCTGGCGCACAACGGCGAGATCAACACTATTTCGGGAAATCGCAATTGGATGCGGGCTCGCGAGCTTGCGAGTGACTCTCCGACCGCGTGTGGATCTGTAATCTGGCGGAAAGGTTCCGATTCGGCGAGTCTCGATAACGCTCTCGAGCTATTGGTTAGATCCGATCGCAACATCACCGAGTCGCTAATGATGTTGATCCCTGAAGCCTACGAAAACTCGGATGAGATCTCGCGAGAACTGCGCGGCTTCTATGACTACGCTGCGAGTCTGACTGAGCCATGGGACGGACCCGCCGCTGTGTCATTCAGCGACGGTCGCATTGTTGGTGCCGCCCTCGATCGCAATGGGCTGCGTCCAGCAAGGTACGTCATTACCGCTGACGGCCGGGTGATCGTGTCATCAGAGACCGGCGTTATCGATCTCGCTCCTGAGCTTGTGCTGCAGAAGGGTCGTCTCGGCCCGGGACAAATGATCGCAGTCGATACGGAATCGAGCCGCATACTTACGAACCGCGAGATCAAGAAGACAGTTGCGGATCGAAATCCTTATGCAGGATGGGCTCGCCGTTGGTTCATTCAATGCCCGGAAGCCCGCGATAATCCTTCAACGTCGAGCGACGACGAGACCGGGTTGGTCAGACGCATGAAACGCTTTGGCTACACGGTCGAGGATGTAGGGAGGATATTGGCTCCGATGCTTGCCGACGGCAAAGAGCCCGTCGGCTCGATGGGCGATGACACGCCGCTCGCAGTCTTGTCTTCCAGACCCCGGCTGCTGTATTCGTACTTCAAACAGCGATTCGCCCAGGTAACAAATCCGGCGATCGACCCGATCCGGGAACGCACGGTGATGTCGCTTACCACGTTTCTCGGCTCACGCAGCAACATCATCTGCGATGGGCCGCCCCGTTCCCGGCTGATCAAGTTTACAAGTCCAGTTCTTTCCGCCACGGCGCTCAACTGGCTCACCAGGCAGCGGAGTGCGGGCATCAGATGTCAAACGCTGCATGCGCGATTTGAAGTAGCGCACGGTGAAAAAGGCCTTGGCCTTGCCCTTAACGAAATTTGCCTGCGGGCAGTTGAAGCCGTCGATACGGGCGCCACGATCCTGGTAATCGACGATCTTGGTGCGGACGAAAATCAGGCGCCGATCCCGATGCTACTGGCAATCGGAGCGCTTCACAATTATCTGATTCGGAACGGCCGCCGAATGAGGGCTAGCCTTGTCGCATGCACTGGCGAGGCGCGAGACGATCATCAAATCGCCTGCCTCATAGGTTTCGGCGCCAATGCTGTCAGTCCCTGGCTGGCCTTTGACGTAATCGCTCACGAAGCTCCGAGACGCGGCTTCACCGCGGCCGATGCACTGAGGAACTACCGACAGGCGCTTGAGGACGGGCTTCTGAAGATTATGGCCAAAATGGGCATCTCGACCGTGACCGGATATTGTGGAAGCCAGACCTTCGAGATTGTCGGGTTGGAGAGAGAAGTTGTCGAAGAGCACTTTAGCGGAGCTCCTTGCCGATTAGCCGGCGTCGGGCTCGAGAACATCGCGAGCGACGCTCTTCGTTTCCATCAGTCCGCTTTGCCCATTCACGATGCAAAGCTCGAAGATGCTGGATTCTTTAGATATCGATATGGTGGTGAATATCACAGC
>DATFWM010000104.1:0-2154 GCA_035259295.1 Blastocatellia bacterium
TAAAACTGTGGCCGCAACTGGTCAGCAAGTAAATTCATCTCGGCCGCGGATTGCTCGAAGGTGACGCCGCTCTTGAGCCGCGCGACGCAAACGAGATATTCATTGCCGTGATTAGTTGCTGCCAGTTGCTCAGGCGTAAAGGCGACCGGCGTGAACAGGTCTACGTCGATCAAGAAAGCGAAACCTTTCGGCAGCACGCCGACAACATCGTAGCTCGCTCCGTCCAGGGCGATGGTCTGACCGATGACATTCTCGTCGCCACCAAATGTCCGCTGCCACAGGCCGTAGCTTAAGATCACGACCTGATTCTTGCCCGGTTGGTCTTCTTCCGGGAAAAAGCTTCGGCCTGCGACTGGCTGCACCCCAAGCGTCGCAAAAAGATTGTAAGAGACGCGCGCGCCCTGAAGTCGTTCCGGTTCGCCAACGCCGGTGAGATTCACGCTCCATTGGGTAGCGGTTGCGACTTCCTCAAACGAGTTGGTCATGTCGCGATACTCGATGTAGCTGGGCGCGGAAACCGAAGCCTGGTCGAGCTTCAATTTGGGATAGGTGTGCCAAATCATCACCAGGCGGTCAGCTTCTTTGTACGGCAGCGGCTTGAGCAGTAGCGCGTTGACCACGCTGAAGATCGCGCTGTTGGCTCCGATGCCCAGGGCGAGCGCGATCACCGCGACGACGGTGAAACCGGGAGACTTAACCAGCGTGCGGATTCCGTAGCGGAGATCTTGAAGAAAAGTGTCCATTAGATACCTTGCGGAGGATCGATGATAGAAGATCGAGAGAGAGGATCGCGACCGTTGTTATCGTTCTTCGATCTTCGATTATCGATCCTCAGTAACTATTCATATCTCAGGGCGATCATCGGATCAACCCTGGTCGCACGGCGGGCGGGCACAAAAGTAGCTACCAGCGCCACAGCTGTCAGTATTACCGAAATTGCGCTGAACGTGAGCGGGTCGGTCGCGCTCACTCCGAACAAAAGGCTCGACATCAGCCTCGTCAGCGCGATTGCAGCGCCGAGGCCAATCACGACGCCGGCAAGAGCCAGAGCCATCCCTTGTCTCACGACTAAACCGAGAACGTTACCCTGCCGAGCGCCCAGCGCCATTCGAATTCCTATCTCGTGAGTGCGCTGGGTGACTGAGTACGACATCACGCCATAGATTCCAACCGCCGCCAGTATCAGCGCGATGCCCGAGAATGAGGCGAATAAAAGCATATTGAGCTGGCGCTGGGCAAGCGACGTCGAGGCAAGTTGATCCATTGACTTTACTTCGTATATCGGTTCGTCCGGATCGAGGGAGAGAACTTCGCCGCGCACGGCGTTGGTTAAGCTGAGCGGATCAACGCTGGTCCTGATCGCAAGGTACATCTGATTCGAAGGACGTTGAGCATGCGGGAAGTAGATTTCTTCGCGGCCTTCCTGCGCCAAGCCATACTTCTTGACCTCATCGATGCCGTAGTGATTGACGTGAGAGACAACGCCAACGACCTCGCCCCACTCGATTTTTCCGTCGTTGAAGCGATTGACAAACCGCTTACCGATGGCGCCGCTGACCGGCCAAAAGCGTTTTTCGAACGCTTCATCCACCACCGCAACGGGAGGGGCATTTTCATTGTCGGCTTCTGTCAAGAACCGGCCGGTCTTGAGCCCGATGCCAAGCGTCTTGAAGAAATCTGATGAAACTGCGCGGCGATCGGCCTCGATAAAGGGAACGCCTCGAAAGCTCTTCAGTCCTTCATCCGAGTCAGCCCTTTCGACTGCCGTCGTGCCTGAAGAGTAAGCACCGCTGAGCGGCAGGTGAGAAATCGAGCCGGCCGACTCAACACCTGGCAGGGCTTTGATCTTGTCGACCAACTGGCGATAGAAAGAGATGACCTGGTTGTTATCTTTGTATCTGGTCGACGGCAGCGTAAGTCGCATCGTGAGGGTTCGCTCCGTGCGAAAGCCCATGTTTATCTTAAGCAGTCGCTGGAAGCTCTTGATCATCAAACCGGCCCCGATCAACAGCACGAGGGCAATGGCGACTTCCGAGACCACCAGCGCGGCGCGAAGGCGTTGTCTGCCGGTAGTCGAGCCGCGAGCGCCTTCCTTGAGCGAGTCGTGCAGGCTGGGATTCGAGATTTGAAGCGCCGGCGCTAGCCCGAACGCAA
>DATFWM010000105.1:0-6973 GCA_035259295.1 Blastocatellia bacterium
GGGTATCAAAACGAACCAATGAAAAGCAAGTCGCAACAACTTGCCCGCCAATCTGAAAACATGAATAATTCCTATTCAGCTTCTTCTCGCGCGCCGCACCGTGAACAGCGGCGCGCGGTTTGTTCTGTGACGTATGAGATCACTGACTCTCATCCTCACCACAATCCTGCTTAGCGCTGCGTGCGAGCCTTCACCTCAAGTGCCCGGCGCAGGCAAGCAAGGTTATCCTGCGGTGATAAGAGATTCAGCGGACCGCCGGGCCGCGGCCGAACGCGAGTGGAGACGGATGCTTGACGCCTACGGCGTCGCGCAAACGCCACCCGATCTTTATCCAATCACCAACACGCCACGCTCGCTGTTGGGTGTTTCAGGCGGCATTAAGCTGCTGACCTACAAGCCGGAACGCGGAAATGAAACGTTCGCGCTTCGAGAGACTCTCAAAACGTTCATAGACCGCTGGCGTGATTTGCTTGGAGCCGATCCGACGACAATATCGCTCGTCAGCTCCGACCATTCGGGCGATACGCAGCGGTTAACTTTTCGACAAGCGAATTATGCGTATCCGGTGGCTGGCAACTTTGGCGAAACGGTGGCAGTGATATCCGGTGACGGAAGACTGATTCAGCTCGACGATAGATTCGTTCCGATTGTTGACCTGCCGCTGAAACCTTCGATCGAGCGAGACATAGCCACCAAGAAAGTAGTGGGACGAACTTTCGGCTACACTGACGCAGCGGGCCGCGAGCAGCGGACTCAGATTGCCGAGGCCACAGAAGTCGCCGTAAAACGATTGGTCGTTCTTCCAATCGAGAAGGGAGATGCAATCGAAGTCCACCTGGCGTGGGAACTGGTTGCCGGAAAGTCGCTCTCGTGGACCGTGTACATGGATGCAGTCACCGGAGACGAGATAAAGGTCGTGCAGAACTTTCAGACGTAGATTGGTGATAGGAGTTGGGAGATTCGGCCCAGATTATGGAGACAATAATTGCGCGTGATACGGATGTGCTTCGCGAATACCTGGCGGCGCTCGACGCGCGCGAGCGAGGATTATCGCCCTTTGCCAAACTGGCAGCCACCATCAAGCTCGCTCGGTTGCGACGCGAGCTGGCGACCGCTGAGCTGGAAGCAACCGATGAAGATTTTACGGCGTTGCGCCGCGAAATGGACGAGCGTCTCAACCGCTCGCTGCTGCGGCGGTTTCTTGCACGACCCTGGGGCGCGCGTTTATCTGTGTTCTTAACGCTCGTTCTCGGCCAACAACTCGCGCTCGCGGTTATATGGTTGCTTACAATCCTATTCGTCCGATTCTCTCCTGTCCCCAAGCAATGGAATCCCGTCTTGCCGCACGAACAGCCGCCGTTTCTTTTCGCGTTCATCCTCTTTTTCTTTTTTGCGACTCCGATGCTCGCCTTGCTGGTCGCGTTTGGCGGCAGGTACTTTCGCGCGTGGCGAATCACGCTTCCGGCAACTTTTGCGATATTCGCGTTATCGGCGTTGGCAATTTTCCTGGTGGCCCGCGACAAAGAGAAAAACAATCCAGTGCGGCACATCAGCTCAATCGGGCAATTCATGAAAGAACGAGCCAAGAAGGAGCCACAAGTGAATGCCGCGAACTACGAGGATTGGGTTAACGCCAACTGGCTGATGAAAGACGCGAAGTTCAAACGCGACTACGAAAGTTATCTTCGAAACGGTCCGGGCCGATGGATCACGTCGCGATTCAATTCCCCTGACGACGCGGCGTGGTCCAGTTCGCTCGCGATAATGGATGAATATCTGGACGGCGGACAGGACGCCAATGGTTTTCGCGACTGGCTGAAATACTACCTCGATCGCAATCGGATTTATTCCGAAGACCGAATCGACGAAGAGGCAGCCGCGCTGACGGGGCGGGCGAACCAGCGATATCTCGGCATCTGGCAGCTCGAACCTTATCTGAACGAACGCGACCAGCGTCTGTACCGAGCTTACCTCGGTTCAATTGACTGGTCGATGAAGAGATGGGGACTCGCGTGGCTGGGACTGCTAGCGCTTGCGTTTCTGTCAGCCTACGCCGCCAGACCGACATTTTCAGTTTGGAAGCGATTGATTGGACGGCGTGACCGGCCGGACCCTGTCGAAGCGCCGGGCTGGGACCACCACAGCGCGTTCCCCGAACGAAACGAAATTACGACGCCGCCGTTCTACGAAACGCCCATCAAGCTCCTGTCGCGCGTTCACAGAGGATTTTTGCGACTGGCAGTCTCCACCACGTTAGTCGTGTTTGCGTTTTGGGCTGTGATTTATGCGTTCGAGCTTTCAGGTGATCGGCCGAATCCAACGTCACAGGTCGCGCTTATGCGTGGCAATCTGCTTTTCGGAGGCTCGGCCAATCGAGCGCCGGCCGAAGCTGCGAGTGAACCGAACCGCCTAAGCGCGATAACTTTGCCCGAGACGGAGCGGACACCGCCAAGCTCGGGCGACGAGATTCTGTCGGCTCGAGTGCGCGAGCTTGAACAGGCGCTCGACGAAAACGATTACCAGAGCGATAAAAAATTCAAAGCGCAATACAGGGTCATCGCGGCTCAACGCAGTGAGCTTTATGCGTTGAAGAGCGCGACGGGTCAGCTTCAAGGCTTGCCCGAACAGCTCACTACAATCGGATCCCGAGTGGGCGCCGCCGAAGCGCGAGCAGGGGAAGGAGTCGGTCAAGCCGAGGCCGCGCGACAAACCGCGGAAGGCGTACAGAAACAACTCGGCTCAAAGTTGACCGAAGTCGAGACTCGCGCGACCCGCGCGGCCGAGCAAGTCGGCAAAGTCGAAGACCAAGCTTCCGTGCTTGCGACCCGCACCGAGGCGCTCGAGAAAGAGCTCGATCGACGCGCGCGCCAAATCGAAGCTCGCACTGAAGAACTCGGCGAGCGAACTGCCGGGCTGAAAGAGCGCGAGGAGCGAATCGATCGCCTTCAGCGGATTGCTTTTGCCGCGATATTCGGCGAGCTCAAATCAAGCGTCGACGATCTGGATCGCCGAGTCACGTCATCGTTCTATCGCTTCCTCAGCAAAGGCGAAGCTCGACGCGACGTCGATTCGCTTCGCCAGCGAATCACTTCGCTCACGAACGAGCTGCGGGCGATGAATACCGATCAAGCCAAGCAGTTCATCGGGCAGCTTGATGAACTGGGCAAGCGCGTGGATCAGATCTCCGAGCGCATCAAGTGACCAAGAGAGTGGGCGACGGGGCGACGGGGAGAGTGGGCGACCAGTCATCATTCGTAAGAACGGACGCCGGTATAGACCAACCGCGCTTCACCTCCACCTCGCCCCCTCTCCCCCTCTCTCCTTCCCCCACTCGTCTTCGGGTCGCTCTCCAAATCGTCGGCGGGCTCGCACTGATAGTCATCGTAATGGCCTGGATCGAGTTCGGCGGACCGGCGATCCTCGACAACGACGGCTACTATCACATCCGCTGGGCAACGATGCTGCGGGAAAATTTTCCGCGCCTGCCCGCCTTCAAAGCGCTGCCGCTGACGACCCTCAATGAGCAGAATTACGTCGATCATCATTATCTATTTCACATCCTTTTGATCCCGTTCACGTTCGGAGATCTCCGAGTTGGCGCGAAGCTCGCCGCAGTCGCGTTTTCAAGCCTCGGGATTGCCTCTGTATTCGCGCTGTTTGTGGTCAATCGGATTCGGTACCGATGGCTCTGGCTCGCGCCGCTGGTGGCCAGCTCGGAGCCGTTCCTCTATCGGTTTGCGATGACACGGGCGCCGGCGTTCTCGCTCGCGCTCTTGGGAATAGGCGTCTATCTGATTCTTAAACGCAAGCCCATCTTGGTTGGGGTGTTGTCTTTCGTCTTCGTCTGGTCGTACAGCTTGTTCCCGCTGATGCTCGCCTTTGCACTTGCGTACTCGATTACAGTTTATCTTTCGGAGCGGAGAATAGATTTGTGGAGCGCGCTTGCTTCGGCGATTGGGATAGCAGCGGGCCTGGTGATCAATCCTTACTTCCCGAAAAATCTGGCGCTGTTCCGCGAGCATCTGTTGATGAAATCCGGCGGAACCTATCCGGTGGACGTGGGTGTCGAGTGGTATCCGTACGAGACGTGGATAATATTGGGCAGCAGCGCTCTGGCCTTTGTAATTTATTTCGCTGGTTTGTTGGCGTTTGATTTTCGCGATCGGGTGCGCGACGCGAAGCCGCTGTTCTTCCTAATCATCTCGGCGATGTTCTTGCTGATGGCGTTCAAGTCTCGGCGCTTCGTCGAGTATTGGCCGCCGTTCGCGGTAGCGTTCGCGGCGTTCACGATCTCGCCCAGGCTCGAACACGTCAACTTCGAGTTGTTGGCTCGAACGCGCGACCGGGCCATTGCGGCGATCGCAGCAGCGGTAGTCACGATCGTCGCGATAGTCTGGATGGGATGGTGTGTGTGGCAAGCTCGCCAGGACGTAAAGGAAGAGGCCGATCCGTTTGCTTATCGCGGCGCGTCCGAGTGGATCGCTCGAAACACGCCGCCCGGCTCAATGATCTTCAGTACAGACTGGGATGATTTCCCGATGCTGTTTTATTACAACCCGAACAACACTTACATCGTTGGGCTCGATCCGACTTATCTCTACGATCGCGATCCGGAATTGTGGAAGCTGTATGAGAGGATCACGCTGGGCAACGAAGACAACCCCGCGCCGCTTATTCGCGAGCGATTTGGCGCGGAATACGTTTTCAGTGACAACGAGCATCCCGACTTCATGCAGGTGGCCGAGGACAGCGGCGACTTCGAAAAGGTTTACGAAGACAAGTTCACCTCGGTGCTTCGCATTCGAAAGCCTGACGAACCCAGACCCAAGCAAGAAGACGAGGATGAGCAATGAGGGTGCGAGTGAGTCGTGCGCTGTTAACCAAGTGGGAGGAATGATTTGTCGAGAGACGGCGCAAGCGCCGGGCGCCCTAAGACGCCGGGCGCTTGCGGTTCGTTTGCGTTAGCTTAGTAGCCTACGTATCCAACGCTGTAGGCCCTGGCCAGGCCGTTCAAGTCAGAGCGCAGCATCGACCACTCGCGCTGCACGTCGTAATCAACCCCACGATAGCGCATCTCGCGGTTAATGCTGCGAGCAATGCTCACTGCACTGGCAATGTGCGAGCGCACCTGCCAGAAGCTGGCGCCGCTCTCAGCGTCGCTACGAGCCATGTTGAGGTGGTAAGCAAGGTCGTGCGCCGGGCCGCTCAACGAGTCCTCTCTGTAATCAAGTATTGACGCGAACCGTTGGCTCAAGTTGTCCGACGCGCGGATCAACCCCATCGCTCTGGCTCCGTCCCCGAACTGAATACGAAAGCCCCAGCTTCTCTGCGCAAAGCTTGGCGTAGACCAGGCCAGCACGGTAAGGCACATCGCTAACGCGGCAAGAGATTTCATCAAGGTACTTCTCATGATGGTCTCCTCCTTTCAATGAAACGATGCTCACATTAGAAACTTCGCTTCAATCATTTAAGTCGCAAGGACGATGCCGTGCTTCCAGGCCGGTTTCGGGCGCAAACGCCGCTATTCCCGATTTGCGCGCCGAAATCGGCTGTTGGAAGCCAGGCACTGTACGAGCTGTATTAAATCAATTCGCGCTTGCGTCACACGGCGAGAGGTTAGTAAGTTTGATTATAGAAACCTGCGCGAGCGAATTCTACTACCTCGTGGGCGCGGCATCGCGTTGCATCAACGCCTGCAACAGACCCCAGTCGTGTCTTCCTCGTTTCAGTTGGGCGGCGCCCGAGAACGGGCTCTGTGGATCAAACCATCTACTGAACTGATTTGGCCTCAGCAGGCGAGCGACGCTCATCATCGAGCGAATCCCGGGATTTCTGTGGCAATCCGCGCAAAGGTTAAGCGTGACCGCTCTCCGTCGCCACAGCGCAAGTTCAGTTGAGCCTTCTAAAGGATCATCTCCGTGCGTAGAAAACGTAAGGAAGTCTCTTTCGTCGCGGCCGACTGCGCGGAGCCCGGCCGCCTCTCCAGCAAAGAGCTTTTTTCGGCTGAACCTGATCTCGAAGAAATCCTGATCGCCATAGAAATCGGGCTGGTGCGGAAATTCAACCGGCGACGGCGGATGGAAGACTCGGAGCTGCATGGTCTCGATCACTCTCGAAGGAACGATGTCTCCGGCCTGATCGATGAGAAGCATCTTTCTCACAAGCGCCAACTGAGTTCCGCTCGGAAACGGCGGCAGATCAGGGTTGAGCATCGTCGTTCGGTCCGGAAACCTGGTGTCCGCTACAAACGGATGCGGGAAGTCCCAGAGCGTCTTGAGATAGCTGATTGTCTGTTCGCGTCCACCTGGGAGGTTGATGAGGATTGCGAAAGCCGAATGGCTGAACGCCTGCGAGTGAGACAGCGGCACGCTGCTGAACGGGTTGAGCGTCACCCAGGATCCGCTTGAGCTGAACATGTCGGTTGGAAGGAATTGTCGATCTCTGTGTTCTGGGTCGTAGGAGGTGGGAAAGGCCTTCGCAGCCAAAGCCGCTACATAGTTGTCCGGGAGCGCTTTGATTTGATCCGTGGTCAGCGCGACGCTTCGAATCACTCTCGCCAATCGCGCTTCCAGCTCGCGCGCTTCGGCAACGTGTCTCGTCTTTGGCGGGTATCGGTCGTTTGTCGTTACTAGCCAATCGAACACTGCCCACAAGTCGTGCTGAAACACTGCCCGCTTGAGCGGGTCCGCAATCAATCGCTCCGCGTGTGTATTCAAGAACTCATCGAGCAATTCGATAGCGTTCCTATGAGAAGCGCCAACGAGCAGATAGTTGGTCTCAGCCCACAACAGAGGATCAACGTCATCTTCCCCAAAGACTTCGCCGTCGGGCGACCTCCTCGAGTGAAGGTGACGATGAACGCGGTTCCAAATATGGTTGGGATCGGCATGGTATAACGTTCTGACCTCGGGCTCGGTTCGATTGGCGAAGATCCGCGGCTCAACGGCGCCTTCCGGGCCGCGGCAGTAAACGT
>DATFWM010000106.1:0-5107 GCA_035259295.1 Blastocatellia bacterium
AATCGATGACGGACGTGGACAAGGCTTATCGCGCTTACGAAACAGCGCAGAAGATGCTGCAGGTTTACAACTCCGATGCGCTTCAGAAAGCCGAGGAAGCTTTTCGAATCGCGGGCGTGTCCTACAGAGAAGGCGCTACCAGCCTGCTCGAGCTTCGCGATGCCCAACGTACTTACAACCAAACTCGCGTTGCCGCCAATCAAGCTCATTTTGATTATCGATTGAGTATCTATCAGCTCGAGCTCGCGACCGGTAAAGAATTGTTAAAGTAAGAACAGCGCGTTTAGGAGAAACGGATGCGTAAGCCCACTCGCAGAATGAAGCCGCTTTGTTTGCTGCTTGCGCTGAGCGTCTGCTGTGTCGGGGTGCTGAGGCCAAAACCTGGGGCCCAAGCTTCGTCGGCACAACCGCTGCTTCGTTTCTCACAGTCGTTTGCATTATCAGACTTCGACGGTGACGGGCGCTCAGACGTGGCTAGCCTCAGTGAGGTGGGGCAACGGAAGATAGTTGAGATCGGCCTCAGCCGCACGGGTACGCGCTCACTCTTGCAGTTCGACACGGAGAGCGTTGGGCCGGGGTCGCTCGTCGCAGACGACGTCAACGACGACGGCGCCACCGACCTGGTGTGGACGGACCTCCTGCATCCGAACGACGTCGTCATATGGTTCGGGGATGGAGCTGGTCGATTCGAGCGTTTTTGCCCGCACGAGTACGCGAGTCGTTTCGTGATTCCCGACTCAAGCGTTGCCGCGCCCGATGGGCCGGCGGCAGACACGGCGGCTTTCTGCAACATTAAACATTTCCTCGATCTATCATTCACCAGGCGATCGGTTCCTTCGATCGACGCCGGCGTCCTCAGTTCCCCGCCAAACCGTGCTCAATCTCGCCGAGGCACAAACAGACAGCCCTCCGATCGCGGCCCACCCTACGGCAGATCAGTCTACGCTTGATCCAAGCGAACGACTGATCGTCGATTTGAACCAAATCAACAAGTAATTGTGCGTCCGAACACGTCGCGGCCGGCGCGCGCCATCTCACTCCAGTTTGAGATGCCGCCCAAGGCCGTCTAAATGAAACGTGCCGGATCATTGTGAGCTGTATCACCTCTCGGACTCCGTGACGAAAAGGATATCTCATGCTGAAGAAGGTGATCGAGTTTTCACTAGCTCGTCGCTCAATGGTACTTGCAATTGTGGTAGTTCTTCTCGCCGCAGGCGTCGTCGCATTTCACAGGCTGAACATCGAGGCGTATCCCGACCCCTCGCCGCCGATGATGGAAATTATCACTCAAAATTCCGGACAGTCCGCGGAGGAGATGGAACGCTACATTACAATTCCGATCGAGATCGCCGTTGCTGGGATGCCGGGGCTCCAACACGTTCGTTCGATTTCGCTGTACGGACTGTCGGACGTCAAGGTCCAGTTTGCATATGACACGGACTATTACGCAGATCTTCAGCAGGTTCTGAACCGGCTGAACACGCTGCAGCTTCCCAACAACGCGCAGCCTGTGATCTCCCCCGAGAGCGCGGTCGGCGAAGTCTTCCGCTACGAGCTCGTCGGCCCCCCAGGAGTCAGCCTGACCGACTTAAAGACGACTCAAGACTGGGTGTTGGAGCGTCGTTTCAGAACGATACCGGGAGTTATAGACGTGGTTGGCTGGGGAGGACTGACGAAAGAGTTTCACGTTGATGTCGACTTGAACAAACTTACTGCCTACCGCGTCACATTGGCTCAGGTGCTACAGGCGATCTCGAACAGCAACGTCAACGTCGGTGCTCGCACGCTGCGCATGGGTCAGCAGTCAGCGAACGTGCGGGGCATCGGCTTGATCCGCTCGCTCGACGACATCAATAACATTGTGCTCACGCAATCCGCTGGAACCCCTGTTTATTTGAAAGATGTCGCCCAGACTGAAGTCGGGCACACCGAGCGGCTGGGCATCGCCGGGCGCGACACAAACCCTGACATCGTTGAAGGCATCGTGCTGATGAGGCGTGGCGAAAAAACGATCGAGGTAGTCGAGAGAATCGCGTCGGAAGTTGACAAGATCAACAACTCCGGGCTGTTTCCTGCAAGCGTCCAGATCAAGCCCTTCTATGACCGGCGCGACTTGATCAACATCACCACTAAGACCGTGGTACACAACGTTGTGTTCGGGATCGTCCTGATCTTCATCATCCAGTTTGTCTTCCTCGGTGATCTGAGAAGTGCGATCATCGTGTCGGCAACAATACCGGTCGCGCTGTTCTTCAGTGTGCTGATCATGTATGCGCGGGGCGACTCGGCGAATCTCTTGTCGGTTGGCGCAATTGATTTCGGCATCATCGTGGACTCGACGGTGATAATGGTCGAAAACATCTTCCGTCATCTCCGAGAGAAAAGCATCGGCGTCCCGGTCGCAGGTCCGGGCGAGAAATATTCAAAGCTGCACAAGATCATGCTCAGTGCGTCGGAGGTAGACAAGGCAATCTTCTTCTCAGCGGCGATAATCATCGCCGCGTTTATTCCGCTGTTCACCATGCAGGGAGTCGAGGGCCAGATATTTGCGCCGATGGCGAAGACCTACGGTTACGCGCTTGCCGGCGCGCTGCTGTCGACGTTCACAGTTTCGCCGGCGCTTTCGGCTTATCTGCTTCCTGAGAAGGTGACCGAGAAGGAGACGATCATCGTGCGAAAGTTGAAGTCTGCTTACACATTCGTATTGCGCCACGCGCTCAGGCGGCGCATCGTGACGGCGACCGCGGCAGTTGCACTGCTTGTTGGCACGATCGCGATGGTCCCGACGATAGGCACAGAGTTTCTGCCAAAACTTGAAGAAGGCAACCTGTGGATAAGGGCGACGCTGCCTCCGACGATCGCGCTGGAAGACAGCGAGCCTTATGTTGCGCGGATGCGCGACTTGCTGCTTCGGTTCCCGGAAGTGACTACGGTCGTTACGCAGCACGGCCGTCCCGACGACGGCACTGACCCAACGGGTTTTTTCAACGTGGAGTTCTTCGCGCCGCTGAAACCGTTTCACGAGTGGCCGAAGGGCCTGAGCAAGGAAACGCTGATCGAGCAGATGAAGGATGAGTTTCACAAGCAATTCATGGGCGTCGATTTCAACTTCTCACAGACCATCGAAGACAACGTTGAAGAGGCCGTCTCAGGTGTGAAGGGCGAAAACTCGGTCAAGTTGTTCGGCGCGGATCTGCAACAACTCGAGGACAACGCTGCAGCGATAAAGAGTCAACTCGCCTCGGTTCGTGGTATCGAGGACGTCGGCGTATTCACCGAGCTTGGCCAACCAAACGTTCTGATCGAGGTAGACCGCCAGCGGTGCGCCCGCTACGGGCTTGCCGCCGGTGACGTGAACGCAATGGTGCAAGCAGCCATCGGCGGACAGGCGGTTACTGAAGTCTTCGAAGGCGAGCGTCACTTCCCCCTGGTGACTCGACTGCTGCCGCAGTACAGGCAGAACCTCGATGCGATCAAGACGATCCTCGTGTCTGCGCCAAGTGGCGCGCAGGTTCCGCTCCGCGAGTTGTGCGACATCAGCCTGCGATCGGGCGCATCCTACATTTATCGCGAAAACAATCAGCGCTACATACCGATCAAGTTTAGCGTGCGCGGACGCGATCTAGGCAGCTCGGTGGCAGAAGCTCAGAAGAAAGTGGCCGGCGCAGTGAGCCTTCCTCAGGGCTACCACGCTGAGTGGAGCGGTGAGTTCGGTGAGCTGAAAGAAGCGGAGGCGCGATTAGCTTACATCGTGCCACTCAGCATTCTGCTGATCGTCATTCTGCTCTACAGCACGTTCAACTCGCTGCGTGACAGCTTGCTTGTGTTAGTAAGCATCCCGTTTGCGGTGATTGGCGGAATAATAGCACTCTTCATCACCCGGACGAACTTCAGCGTGTCTGCCGCCGTCGGGTTCATCTCGCTGTTCGGCGTCGCAGTGATGGAAGGAGTGATCCTGATTTCCTATTACAATCAACGGCGCCACTATGGTCATCCGCGAGAAGAAGCACTCAGGCAAGCCGCAGAAGTTCGAATGCGTCCGGTATTGATGACGTGTATCTCGGCTTGCATAGGTCTGCTCCCGGCCGCGATCTCGACCGGTATCGGCTCGCAGACACAGCGCCCGTTGGCGACGGTGATCGTCGGCGGAATGCTCCTGGCACCCGCGCTGATCTTGCTGCTGATCCCGCTGCTCATAACCTTCCTTCCGGTCAGGCATGATCTCGACTCCCTCGAAATAATAGGGCCGGAGGAGGCTGAAGACAGAATCCTCGGTGCGGCGGATTGATGGCCTTGGGGCTTAGCAAAAAAGCAAACCAGGATGGCACCGGGAGCATCCTAATTTCGATTTAACTTGGAGGGCCTCAAATGTTTGAAGGACTTTTTCAACCTATGCACCTGCTGGTTGTTCTTGGCATCGTGGTAGTGCTGTTCGGGCCGAAGAAACTGCCCGAAATCGGCAGAGGCTTGGGCGAATCGATTCGCGGTTTCAAGCAAGCACTCACGGAGGGCGGGAGCGAATCAGCGACAACGGTGAAGGGCGAAGAGAAGCATTCAGGTTAGTTACCAACGCTTGCGTTGGCCTCGGCTAACACTCTATATATCGCCTGAACCTCTGCAACGAGCTGTTTGAACATTTCAGGCAGTAGCGCTTGCGGACCATCTGATAAAGCTTGTTCGGGATGGGTATGGACTTCCACCATAATCCCATCGGCGCCTACTGCCACGGCCGCGCGAGCGAGCGGAATAACTTTGTGCCGTTTTCCCGTCCCATGAGAAGGATCGACGATGATCGGCAGGTGAGAGCGGTTCTGCACTGCCGGGACGAGTGAAAGATCCAGCGTGTTGCGCGTGTGATCGGCGAACGTGCGCACGCCGCGCTCGCAGAGGATCACATTGTAGTTGCCCTCAGCCATTATGTACTCCGCAGCGAGCAGTAACTCATCGAGCGTGGCAGACATTCCCCGCTTGAGCATCACCGGCTTGCGGCCCTGGCCGACTCGACGCAGCAACGAGAAGTTCTGCATGTTGCGCGCGCCGATTTGCATGATGTCAGCATAATCTTCAACCAGGTCAGCGGTGTCGGTGTCCAGCACCTCGGTCACGA
>DATFWM010000107.1:0-4457 GCA_035259295.1 Blastocatellia bacterium
TCACGTTGGCCAGCAAGTAGTCCCTCAGATTGGGAACCACCTCGATGTTCTTAACAGTTTGACTGCCGGCGTCGAGCTTGAATCGAGCAATCGCGTTCTTCTCCTCGTCTTTAGGATTCGACTGCGACCCGACGATGTAAAAGTAATCGCGGCCGTCGTAGGTGATAGCCTCAATGTCCGCGATGCTCGTGCCAAGCGAGATGGGCTTCGCCGCGCCGGCTTGTTTGCCGTTTTGATCGACTGGCATCCAAAGGACCTCGCTCGGCTTCTTGTCGTCAACAAATAGCACCGCGCCCGCGCCGGGAACTTGAATAACGCCGGAAGCCTCGAATGTGCCGCCGTCGATCGGCGTTCCCGACCCTACGTTGGCAATCTTGAGCTTCGCGTGCCCCTTCTTACTGATCTTTTCTTCTACTCTGCTTGGTGACGAGCCGGACCGCGTCAGGTAAAGCGTGAGCGCCACGGTGAGAGCGACGCTGAGGATCGCTGCCAGCACCCGCCCCATCGCGCCGATGTAAGCCGCCCTCAATCGGTCGTCCTTTTCTTTTTTCTTTTTCTTCTTCTTTTTCTTCTTGTCAACTTTTTCAACCTCGGCTTCACCAACCGATACTGCCTCGTCGGGTGCCTTTTTTTTCTTCTCGGGCTCTGCAGCGCCAACTTCGACAATCGCCGCGCCAGCTTCTTCGGCAGTTGCCGCGGCGGCTTCAGCAGGTTCCCTGTGCGGTTTAACCTCCATTGCTGCTGCGCGCTTTCTCACTTCCTCCAAAGCTGCGGACGAAAGTACCGCGGTAATATTTGTCGCCGTCTCGCCCGGATTTCTAAAGGTGAGCACGGTTTTGCCAAGCTGAAGCTTGTCGCCGTGTCTGAGCGTCCGCGCCTGTGAGCCCAACCGTTCGCCGTTGACGAAAGTGCCGTTGCGGCTTCCAAGATCCGCAATGCTGTAGCCGCCTTCGCGCGAGATGACTATCGCGTGAGTGTTGCTCACGGTCGGATCAGTAAGGACGATCTGATTGTGAGCGGCCTTTCCTATCGCGACTTCGTGTTTGTCAATTGGGTATTCGAGCTTCTCACCTGAAGGCAGAAGTCCGACGAGCTTTGGGCCGTAGTGAAGCTCAACCTGTTTGTGAATCTGCGAAGCGGTCGCGAGCCGAAGTCGCACCGGCGAATGCACTTCGCTGCTCACCTGTTCGATAGCATTAATGTCGGTTGGGTCGGCCGCTGCGACGATCAGTGCATTGTCCTCTTCTTTAATTGGCATTATCTGATGCTCTCGCGCCAATCTCGGGGGAAAGGACGCAGCGACTGAATCGTCAATGGCCGCCGTGTCTAAATCGACAATCGGGATTTGAAACGTGCGGCTCATCAGATCGCGCAAGACTTCCTCGCTTGCTGGCCGTTCTTCTATCAGCGCCCGGTAGAGCCGCCGCGTTTTAGAGCCGGCGCGGAGACGATCGATATCGGCCTGTTGCGCGATGCCGGCGGCGACAACCGCATCCGCCAGCGACTCTTCAGTTAACGGCGGCGGCGCGGCGGGTTTTGAGACCGCGGCTATTTGATCGAGCGGAATTGCTCCGGTCTCGCTGTAATCGCTGAGCCGAAAGGTCAGTTTCGATAGTCCCATCCCGATCACGTCGCCGTGATTGAGAGGTCTCGGACTGGAGACCCGCTCGCCATTCACGAAAGTGCCGTTGCGGCTGCCCAGGTCGTTGATCGTGTATGCGCCATCTTCGAAGCGAACAAGAGCGTGCGCGGTCGACACCGCCGGGTCGGCGACCACTATGTCATTGCGCGGACCCTTTCCGATCTGAGTTTCGACGTTGGAGAGCTCTCTGTCGAATGAGTCGCCGGTTGGAAGTAAAACCTTCAGGCTCGCCTTGGTGGGCGTCACTGGCGGCGCATCGATCCTGGTGTCAAACGCGTTTGGATCGAGCACCACTGTGCTTGTTGGGATCGAATGGGGAGCGCGGGCTTCCCGAGCAGAATCGCTCCGCGAGGCATCGGACCCCGGAGAATCGACCTTGATCTTCAACGAATCATAGTAGGCATTTAGCTCGTGACCACACCGATAGCAGAAGCGTTGGCCTTCGCGCGCGACTGGCGATTTACAATTGGGACATTCAAGCGTCATACGGAAAGCCAGTCCTGGGAGTGCAGGCATCCTTGCCTGCCATTCCCTGCCCACCACCATGCCGGCAAGATGCCTGCGCTCCCAGGAGAGTCCCCGACTTGTTTGAGGCTACATTGATCCAGCCTTGAGCGTGGCTTATAATCGCGGCCTCATGCCAGCGGACGGAGTCCATTTCAATCTAGCGGAATACTTTATAGGCGAAGCGCGGACTGGTCAAATCGGCGACCGTACGGCCATCGAGTTTCGCGACACTCGGGTCACATACAATGAGCTTCGCGCTCAGGTCGCTCGCTGGGCGCGGTTTATCGCGAGCTGCGGAGTAAGTGAAGGTGAGCGCGTTGCCTTGTTGCTCTACGATTCGCCGGAGTTCATCGCTTGCTTTTTGGGCGCTGTCTCGCTGGGCGCGGTCTGTGTGCCGATAAACACATTTCTTTCAGCCGACGAGGTCGAGTTCATTCTCGCGGACTCGGGAGCGCGCCAGGTGATTGCCGAGAGCGAGCTTGAAGGCAAAGTTGCCGCGACCCGCAGAGCTTCGCTTGTAACCGTAGATACTGCGACGAGGCGCCCATCTCGCGAGGCGACTGAGTCCGCCAACCCACGCTTCGCGGCAACCACACGCCAGACACCCGCGTTTCTGCTTTACACCTCGGGCAGTACCGGCTCCCCGAAAGGCGTGTTACACCTGCACGGCTCGATACCTTATACGGTGGAAAGCTACGCTGCTAATGTGTTGCGGCTGACGAGCGAAGACCGAGTCTACTCATCGTCGCGGATGTTCTTTGCTTATGGTTTGGGCAACAGCCTGTCATTTCCATTGGCGACAGGCGCGACGGTGATTCTGGACACCGACCGTCCAACGCCCGAGCGTCTTGCTCGCTTGTTCAAAAAGCAATCGCCGACCGTTTTCTTCGGCGTGCCCGCAGTCTACCTGTCATTGCTCGGCTCAAGCAGCGACTTCGATCTATCATCAGTGAGAATGTGCGTGTCTGCCGGTGAGGCTCTGCCGGCGAAGATCTTCGAAGACTGGCGGCTGAGGGTTGGGCTTGAGATTCTCGACGGCATCGGCTCGACCGAGATGCTTCACATCTTCATCTCAAACCGGGAAGGTCAGGCCCGCGCGGGATCAAGCGGACAAGTCGTCGAAGGCTACGCCGCTCGTCTCACCGACGACAGCGGAAATGAAGTGGGAGCAAACGATTTAGGCAATCTTTGGGTGCGTGGCGAGAGCGCAACCGTGGGCTATTGGAATCGTCCTGACTTGACCGCTCAGACACTCGTAGACGGTTGGGTACGCACTGGAGACGTCTATCGAAAAGACGAGGCGCTGTTCTTCTATCACGTTGGGCGCTCGGACGACTGCTTCAAAGTGAGTGGGCTTTGGGTGTCGCCGGTTGAGATTGAATCGGTGTTGATGTCGCATGAAGAGGTTTCCGAGGCGGCGGTAGTTTCGGCGGTCGACGCGAGCGGGCTGGCAACCGCGCGAGCTTACGTGGTCATCCGAAAAGCTGAGCGCGAAGAGGCGCTCAAAGAAGATTTACGCAAATTCGTAAGCTTGCGGCTTCCGCAATACAAGGTGCCGTCGCAGATCGAATTTATCGATGAGATGCCAAGGACTTCCACTGGAAAAATCCAGCGGTACAAGCTGAGAGCACAGGAAAGCAAGCTGGAAGTTTAGTTCTGAACATTAGAAGGTATCGGATGATCACGAAGCACAGGGTTGTTGTTGCAATTACGTTAACGATCGTGGCTGTCGCGCTATGCTGCGAGGCGCTCGCTCAGCAGGGTTGGGCGCGGCTGCAGATTTTCAAACAGGGCGGAGCACCCTCGGGCATCAACTCCGTTTTCTACGACGGCGATGATATATGGGTAGTCGGCGCGCACGGGCTTATCCAAAGATCGCGCGACGATGGAAGAACGTTTCAGGAGATGAACCAGGGCCTCGACACGGGGCTCAACGACTTGCACGTGCGAAGAGAGCGAGTCTGCATTGTGGGAGATGCCGGCACGGTCTTGAGGAGCACTGATAGAGGCCGCAGCTTCGTCAAGATTCTGCGCCCTGCCCGGCGGGCCGGCGCATCAGGCGACGTCGATCTTTATTCGGTTCAATTTGCCGACGACGATCGCGTCTACGCCGTAGGCGACCACGGAGTAATTTTGATTTCATCCGACGGCGGTGCCAATTGGCGCGAGCAAACGAGCGGCTCTGATGCGCAACTTTTCCACCTGAGCATTCGAGGAGATCGAGGCTGGATCGTCGGCACCGGCGGTGTGATTCTCCACACGGATAACGGGGGGCGCAACTGGTATCCGCAGCGTTCGAGTGGCGGCG
>DATFWM010000108.1:0-3745 GCA_035259295.1 Blastocatellia bacterium
CAATGGATCGAGATCCTTCGCTTCGGACGCAACTGACTTGACACAATCGGCTATCGGAATCGCGCCGGCGTCAATGACCGCTCCGCATCCGCTTTCTTCGCAGAGATGTTGGAGGTCGGTGCTCAGCCCATCGCTTATGTCAATCATCGCTGTCGCCAACCCCGCCTTCCCGATAGCTCTGCCAAGCTTCAATTGAGGTTCTGGGTTGAGGTGCCTTGAGATAGCCCGACATTTCGCGTCAGTACCCGGTTCCTCGAGTCTGTATCCACTTTCAAGGAGTGACAATCCCAGCGCTGACGCCCCAAGACACCCCGTGACATAAATCGCGTCGCCGGGCTTCGCTCCGCTCCGAGTCACAGCTCTTCCGGTGTCGCAGTCGCCTATCACGCTAACGTCGATGAATAGCGAGTCGCGCGAGCTTGACGTGTCGCCCCCGATGATCGAGACTTCGCAAGCATCTGCAAACTCAAAGACTCCTCCAAAAAGCTGGTCGATGAATTCGGAGGAGTATTTTTTGGGCAGAGCGACGCTCATCATCGCATATCTCGGAACGCCGCCCATCGCCGCTACATCGCTCAGGTTGACCGCGAGCGCCTTGCGGCCCAGGAGCCGAGGCGGCGTCCACTCGGCGCGAAAGTGCACGCCCTCGACCATCAGGTCGCAGCAAGCGATCAGATCTTTTCCGCCCGCGCCTTTGATGACCGCAGCGTCGTCGCCAATCCCCAGGCGAACATCGTCGCTAACGCGGGCGCGCTTTCTTACCCGCGAGATGATTTCAGATTCACTTGGCATTGCTCGTTACTCGAATCGTAACACTGGCGCGCACCCGCAACAATTCTATAGCTATCGCGCTTCCGGTATTGTAGAATGTCCTCGCCCTGCCTCCTTTGAATCCTGCTTATACAAAACCGGAATGCATCTCAGCAACAGCGAAGCTATGCTACGCTCCGGCTCTGGATCACTTTCCGCGGTTCTCGACGAGATAGATCTCTACGCGGACCTGTGTGATTTCCTTGACCTTTCACCCGAGGAACGGAGCCAAGCGGCAGATCAACAGGATTCTCGGCAGCTGCCGGAAGTTGCTGAGCCAAAGAAACCCGAGCCCGAGCCAGCCACCACTCTTGCTTGCGAGACTGAGCACGAACAGAGCGAGCGCACCTTTGACCATCTCAACACGTCTGCTATTGAAGAGACACCAGCTTGCGTAGCAACTCCCAAATTCCGTGTAGCGCAGGAGACCGAGTTCGAAGGTATGTCGCCACTCGAGATGTTCGAAACGTTTGCTCTCGACGACAAAAGCTTTTGCGTGGGTTCAAAGGCTGAAGCTCGTGGAGTGTTATCGCGAGGCCTCTGTCTCAGTTGTGGCGCTGAGTCTGAGGCCGAAGATCTTTTCTGCGTAACGTGCGGCACTTTCCTTGATGAAGTCGCTTCAGCGCTGCCACTCAATCAAAACTGCGCGGATTGCGGCCTACGTATCAGCATTGATGACATTTTCTGCCCGGGATGCGGCGCGGCACTGCCCACCGCGTGAGCTTATTCAAGGGCTTGCCTGTTCCATTGCCGCGCGTAGCGCATCGATTGCAAGCACCGCGCAGTGCGCCTTCGCGGGCGGCAGATGACCTAATGCGTCGGCGACGTCCCGTCGTGTGATTGATCCAATTTCGTGAAGCGACCGCCCGATTATCAATTCGGTCAGCACTGAAGCTGCAGCAAGAGTCGGCGGACAGCCTGAAGCTTTGACCTTCGCGGCCGTGATCTTTTCGGCCTCTACTCGCACCGTTAACCTGATGCGATCCAGACACACTTCGTTAGTTACATCGCCGATTCCTGACGGGTCTTCAAGCTCGCCCACATTGCGCGGGTTTGCGATATGCTCGACGATTTGGGCGCTGTACATCCTCTTTCAGGCGGTCGAGAGCTGGGCGACTTCTTGCTCGTCCGGAACCATCTCGCGAAGCCGCGCCACGGTCTCATCTAGAACCGACACCGCATAGTCGATCTCGTCGCGCGTCGTATACGCGCTCAAACTGAAACGCAAACTCCCGCGCACCTCCTCGCGCGAGAGCCCGAGCGCTTGCAGCACGTGGCTTGGCTCCAGCGAACCTGAAGCGCACGCGGAGCCTGTGGACACCGCGATCCCTTTCAAATCGAGCGCGATGAGCAAACTCTCGCCGTCAACGCCGTCAAAGCTCAAGTTAGAGATGTTTGGCACGCGACGTTCCGGGTCCCCGTTTACTCTGACATCCGGGATCAAAGCCTTTACCGTTCGTTCAAGGTGATCTCTCAACTCGCGCATTCGGCGTACACGTTCATTCAATTGAGCCCGCGCCAGCTCTGCTGCTTTTCCGAAACCAACGATGCCTGGAACATTTTCGGTACCAGCTCTTCGATCGCGTTCGTGATGTCCGCCATGAACTAGCTTGGAAAGCCGCTTGCCCTTCCTCACGAACAGCGCGCCGACGCCTTTGGGTCCATGAATCTTGTGAGCAGAAACTGACAGCAGATCGGCTCCCAACTTCTTTGCATCGACCGGAACTTTTCCGACCGCCTGAACGGCGTCAGTGTGAAAGTGCAGATGGAGGCGGCCACTCGCGCGAGCCTCTGCGACGATCGCCGCGATCTCCTCGATGGGCTGAACCGTTCCGGTCTCGTTGTTCGCGAGCATCACCGAGATCAGAGTCGTGTCATCGGCGATGGCATCGCGCAAATCATCGATTCTCACAAGACCATCCCGAGACACCGGAAGATAAGTCACTCGAAAACCGGACCTCTCCAGCGCCTCGCAGGTTGCCAGCACCGCCGGATGTTCAATCTTCGTTGTTATGATGTGCCGCCCGTGATCGCTGTGAGCCTCGGCGATTCCCCGGATTGCGAAGTTGTCAGCCTCGGTTCCGCCGGAGAGAAACACAATCTCGGTTGGCGAAGCGTTGATCAGAGCTGCAACTTGACGACGGGCCCTTTCCAAGCCGGCTTTCGCCCGCTGCCCGAATGAATGGACAGACTGGGCATTGCCCATCTCTTCGGAGAAATATGGCAACATCGCCTCGATGACTTCGGGCGCCATCGCAGTGGTTGCACTATTGTCAAGGTAGACTCTCATACGGCGCTCATTCGGCAATCACTTGATCTTCGCTCCGAACGAACGAATTGCACAGCTCACAGTGGTAAATCGAGGTCTTGATCTTCTTATTCTTGCCTTCGGAATCGGGAGTTTCGCGCGTAGAAGTCTCCACTCTCATATTCTGCACCGACAGACATTTCGGACATAGTTCAGCAGGCATGAATTCTCACCTCGCCGTGTTTGCGGACGTCTCCCAAACTGATGAAAGTTCTTGCAGCTTTGTCACGGTCTCGACGACTCGACCGATTGCATAATCAACTTCTTCTTCAGTGTTGAACCGCCCGAGACCAAACCGAATCGAGCTGTGCGCAAGCTCGTCGCTCACCCCAATCGCCTTCAGCACATAGCTCGGCTCGATGCTCGTTGAGGTGCACGCCGCGCCCGACGAGACCGCGATATCGTTCAAGCTTGTCAAAAGCAACTCGCCTTCGACATTTGGGAATGAAACATTCAGATTCCCTGGCAGCCGCTTGGCCGGATGTCCGTTGATCGAGACATCGACCAACGCGTCCATAATTCCTCTGCGCAGTTTCTCGCGCAGCGCAAGCAGGCGTTCATTCTCGCTTGCCATTTCTTCTTTTGAGATCACGCAAGCCTTGCCCAATCCGACTATTCCAGTCACAT
>DATFWM010000109.1:0-5253 GCA_035259295.1 Blastocatellia bacterium
GTTATGAGTCTGGCGATAGAGATGCTTGTGCTCGAGGAACATCACCGGGTCGTCGCAGCGAATTGCCGTCCGAAGCAAGCCGTTCGCATCCAACGCGTTCGACGGCATCACCACTCGAATGCCTGGCGTGTGAGTGAACAGCACCTCGCTGCTCTGGCTGTGGCAAATCGCGCCGCCTTTCAGGTATCCGCCGATTGCAACTCGGATCACCATCGGGCACTTCCAAGCGTTGTTCGAGCGCCAGCGCAACACCGGCACTTCATTGCGAAGCTGGTGCATCGCGGGCCAAATGTAATCGAAAAACTGAATCTCCGGAACTGGCTTCAATCCGCGAGTCGCAAGCCCACAGGCGCGACCTATGATGTTTGCCTCGGCCAGCGGCGTGTTGAATACGCGAGCGCTTCCAAATCGACGTTGTAGATTGAAGGTGACCTTAAATACACCGCCCTTTCCTTTCACCTCTTCGAGATATTGCTCGCGGCTGGCGTCGGCCACGTCCTCGCCGAACACAATAATTCGCTCGTTGCGCGCCATCTCATCGTGAAGGCAAGCGTTGATCAAGTCGAGCATCGTTTTGGGAGCGCGAGTGTCGTGTTCGTCAGTAGTCGCGACGCTTGCCCCGCTAACGCTGTCGAATTCCTTCGAAGTCGGATCGACATCGGGCGAGTACACGTAGAGCGTGGCAGTCTCTTTTGCGGGCTTTGGAGCAGCGAGCGCTTCGTCCGCCGCGCGATTCACCTCGTCATCAGCCACCTCGGCGATGCGCTTGATCTCGTCTTCTGTCGCCAGGCCTTCGCTGATCAGGAACTTAGGGAACGCACGCGTAGGGTCGTGCCTAACTTCCTCCTCAAGTTCGGCCGGCGGACGATACTGCTTCTCGTCGTCGGATTGAGAGTGCGAGTAAGGCCGCACAACGTGAGCATGCACCAACGCCGGCCCTCGCCGTTCACGGCAATAAGCCACGGCCCGTTGCATGGTTTCGTAGCTCGCAAGCGGATCACAGCCATCAACCTCCTCGATGAGTAGGTTCGGGAACCCGCTGACCAGCTTCGATATGCTGCCCCCCGCGGTTTGCACTTCAACAGGAACCGAGATCGCGTAGCCGTTATCCTCAATCAAATAAAGAACCGGGAGCTTCAGATTGCACGCTGTGTTTAGTGACTCGAAAAACTCGCCTTCGCTCGTTGTGCCCTCGCCTGCCGACACATAGACGATAGCTTCCGGTAGATAGCCATTGAGAAGCTCGGCCGGATCACCCATCAGCTCGGCTCGATAAGCCGCTTCGGCACAGCCGACGGCTTGAAGCAACTGGGTGCCGGTGGGAGACGATTGTGAAACGATGTTGAGCCGCGTGCTGCTCCAATGGTTTGGCATTTGCCGGCCACCAGACGCCGGATCGCTGGCCGCGCCAACCGCCTGCAAAAACATATCTGTCGCACTGACGCCGAGCGCAAGGCACAACGCGCGGTCGCGGTAATACGGATAAAACCAATCGTAGCCTGGCTTCATCGAAAGCGCCGCAGCCACGAGAACGGCTTCGTGGCCCGCGCCCGACATCTGAAAGAAGATTTTGTTCTGGGCCTTGAGCTGAAGCTCTTTGTCGTCCATCCTCCTGGACTTGTACATCAGCCGATAGACATCGAGCATCGTCTCGCGGTCAAGCGCGTAATGTTTTTCAATCTTCGGTTGACTGGCCATCGTTACCCCGATTCGTGATGCGTGATTCGTGATTCGTGATTCGTGACCCGTGATTCGTGACCGCGTCTTGGTGTACTCATCAACTATCACGCATCACGGATCACGAATCACGGATCATTTCACCGATGCTGCTTGTGCCGGCTTGTACTCCACTATGTGACCCGCGATCGCTGAAGCGGCGACGGTGTACGGTGAAGCAAGATACATCTGACCGGGGCCGCTGCGACCCGGGAAGTTCCGATTCTGCGCGCTGATTACAACCTGCTGCTTCGAGGTGCTCACACCGGGACCGGCGTTGATACAAGCGCCGCAGCTCGGCTCGATTATGTTCGCTCCGACATCGCGAAGCACGTCGATGTACCCGCGCTCTTCGCAGTGCTGCCGAACTTCGACCGAGCCGAATTGGATGAAGCATTGTACATCGGGATGGACCCGCTGACCGCGCGCGAGTGCTTCGCGAAACACCCGGACGTACATGTCGAGATCCTCTTTCTTGCCCGCGGTGCACGATCCTCCGTAAGCGATGTCGATCTTCACGGGTTCTCTAAGCTCGTCAATGAACATTCCGTTTCCGGGATCGCCGGGCGTCGCGATCATCGGTCGAAGCTCACGCGCGTCGATGTCCAAAGTCAAAGCGTACTCGGCGTCCGGGTCGCTGGTCATTCCTTCGCATAAACGCTCGGCTTCCCCGTGAGAGAGTCCGCGCTCGACGAGAAACTCGACGGTCTTCTGATCGGCTGCAACTATACCAGTGAACGCGCCGACTTCAGCGGCCATATTGGTCATCGTCGCGCGCTCGTCGATGCTCAAGTCGGAAACCGCCTCACCGGTGTATTCGCAAAGCCTGCCGATCGCGTCGCCGTTGCGCACCAGAGGCGTCCGAAGTATTGCGAGCATGAAATCCTTGGCGGTTATGTTCTCAGGCTTGCGGCCCGAGACGCGAATGCGCACTTGCTCGGGCACGCGGACGCGAACGTCTTTGGTGATCCACGAGTTGAAAACATCGGTCGTGCCGACTCCAAATGCCACGCAACCGACAGCGCCTGCGTGCGGCGTGTGTGAGTCCGAACCAATGATGATCTGTCCCGGCAGCGCATAGTCTTGAAGCATCAAGCTGTGGCAGATCGCTTCCGAGCCTTTGCGGTCGCGCTGCTTTCCGTGGAGGCGAATGCCTTGCTTGCGCGCGAAGTCTTCTTGCTTCCGAACAAGCTGGTGAGCCAGATCGAGCAATCCCATCGCTTTTCGTTCGGGAGGCATCACATCATCGAGAAACGTCAGATGGTCCTGAAAGAAATAAACAGAAGAAGGATCGTTGACCGGTTCATCGCCCACGAGCTGTTCGTAAAAGATTGATGCCATCGGGGTAACGTACTCGTGACTGAAACGAATGTCTGTTCGGACGAACCCCGCATCGCCCGGCTTCACGGCCTCAACGCCGACTTGATCTTTGGAGAGATCGGTTACGAAATGACTCGCGAATATTTTCTCAGCAAGCGTCATCGGGCGGCGAGCGGTCGTGACTTGGGGAATCGTCACCTTGCCTTGAAGCCTGGCGACGTTGAACGGGAAGAGCCCGCCGTACTCGATGATCTGTCGAGTTATTTCATCTTCACCTCGCGTAAATTCTTCCAGCGGTATCTCTTCTCCATTCGCGACGCGTTTTATGAGATCGAAGTTGGTCGACGTTAGCAGTCCGAGGTTTTGGCAATTCTGGTTGTAGATGCGCTCGATGTTTTCTCCGATGACAAGCCGGGTGCCGGCAGCCAACTCTGCATAAGGCGATTGTTCGCGGCTCGACCCTTTGCCTCGGCGCTTGCCTGAAACAGAAACTATAAAACCGCCTTTCTTCACATCCCCGCGCTTGATCGGAAATTCGTCGCCGCACTTCAATCCGACGTAAACGAACTCGCCAAGCGTCTCGTCGAAGTGATAGCAGATATAAGCGGGAGTGATCTCGTCAGTGGAAATATCGTTTCGAAGCGGCGGGATGCTGGTGATATCTAAGTCTTCGCCTTCTAATTGCGCTCTCACGAGCGTCGGGTCTTCGGCAAGGAAGAGGATGCGGCCTTTCAAGTGAACTTGTGCCGGACGCTTCTCGACCTTGCGGTTCAATAAACTATCGACCATCCATTAACACCTCGTTACCGGGGCAGCGCTTCTGATTAAACTTCATTTTAACTCGTTTGAAGCGAGTTTGACAAAACAGCGATCCGCCCTTCCATTGGTGTCTTGGATGACTAGGTTCTTGTGCATCGCAACGAAAAGCAAGTGCCGCCGCTGGGCGACGCGCTCCAGGAAACGGTTGCATCAATCAAGCTTGCTCGAGATCGAATGTTCGCAAGCCCGCGCCCCGTCACCACACTCGCGCGAGGCTCGAATCCAATGCCGTCGTCTTCCAGCTTAATGGTCAAGTTGCGATCGTTATCGACCGTAACGGTGAGCACCACCCGACTTGCTGACGCGTGGCGACATACATTACTCAAAGCCTCTTGCACGATCCGATAAATCTGAATCTGGGCCGAAGGTTCAAGCTTGAGCCTCTCCTCGATCCCCTGCTCTGAAACGAATTCGTATTCGAACCTTTTTTCCAGGGGCTGAATCGCAACGGCGTCCGCCAATGCCCATTCGAGCGCGGCTGTGAGCCCCACGTTTGCAAGGGCGGAAGGGCTTAAGTCCTCGCATATTCTGCGAATCTCAGTTGAAACCGATTCGATCTTCCCGCGAATCTGCGACGGCTTCACGTGCCCGTTGTTCTCGACGGCCGGCAATTGGTCCGTCAGTAACATCAATCTCCGCAAATCGGCCAGTGTCTGATCGTGCAAATCGCGGGCGATTCGGCGTCGCTCGGATTCAGTCTCGTTGGCCAGTTGCATTCGAGTGTCGGCGAGCTTCACGTTCGTGGTCGCGAGCCTTTTGTTTTGACGGTAGCCCCACCACATCGCAATCAACGCCAACGCAAGAAAAACTGACAGCGCGGTCGAGGTCCACGGGAACGGCGCGCGCGCAACCGCGAATTCGAATTGCAACGAATCAGACGGAACCAAGTCGCTGCTAAAAGCGCGAGCCACCACTCGATAACGTCCGGGACGCAAGCCTTCAATCAACAACTGAGATTCTCGCGAGTGCTTCTCGAAAACCTCCCGACCGCCGGCATCGAGCACCGTGAATGAATATTGAAACTGTTCGGGAAAGGTTCGGCTGCTGATCGCGTCGACGTCAATCGCGATGCTGTTTTGCGGATATTCCAGATTCAATCCGCTGCGAAACTCGTCGGCGGTGTAAAGGCGCTTGCCCATGACCCGGGTCAAGTTGAGAACCGGCGCTACGGGTGCCGGTTCGTACCGCGCAACTCCGCGGTTCGTCCCGACCCACAACGCTTCCTCGCTCGATGCGCTGCGCGCGGGCAGGATCGCAAACGCGTTTTGCGACGGTAGCCCCTGTTCGCTGCTGATGCTCGAAATCAGCATCGAGTCGGTCGCGCCGCCGGGCTCAAGCAGCACCTTGTACAAACCTCCGCCGACGGTTGCGCACCAAACGGCTGTCTTTGAAGCGGCG
>DATFWM010000110.1:0-5606 GCA_035259295.1 Blastocatellia bacterium
GAAGACATAGCGAACGACCCTCAGCTTGCGGTGCGCAACTTTTGGCAACGCGTTTCCTGCCCCGGCTTGGATCGGACTTTGAAATATCCGGGCGGGTTCGCGGTGATCAACGGTGAGCGTTTGGAGATCCGGCGACCGGCGCCGCGAGTCGGGGAACACAACCACGAGCTGTTCGTGAAGGAACTGGGCCTGAGCGCGTTCGAAACAAAAGACTTGCAATTGGTGAGCGCCTGAAGTGAAGAACGAAATCCCGCGCTTGTCGATGGAGGAAATGACGCCCGAGCTTCAGGAGTCGCTGCTCCCGCGCGTTGAACGGCTCGGTTATCTGGGCGAGTTTTTTCAGTGCGCCGCCCATCAACCGCAAGCGTTGATGTCTTTCATGTCGTTCACCGAAGAGCTGAAGGACGCGCTGCCTGATAACCTGACGGAAGTGGTTGCGTTGTCCGTCGCAAAGCTCATGGGCAATGCTTATGAGCGGGTTCAGCATGAGCGGCTGGCGTTGAAGCTGGGCTTCAGCGAGGACTGGGTGCGTGAAGTCACTTCCCTTGCTGGTGACGGAAACAAAATGTCCGCCAACGAGCTGGCCGTTCAAAGGCTAGCGCTCGCTATTATCGAGCATAGCGGGCATGACAGTGCTCGCGAACTCGAAGCCGTAACCGAGTCCATCGGACACGAGCAGGCAGTCGCGGTGCTGATGTTGATTGGACGTTACGTTACGCACGCGCTGATTGTGAATTGCCTCGAGCTGGCGCCGCCGGTTAGCTCGCCGCTTGGATAGAATCATGCCAGAGCCGCTTTGGATTTCCGAAAGCGATGTCGTCTCGCTGGTGAATTTGATAGACGCGATTGATGCGCTTGAACGCGGTCTGCTTCGCGAAGCTGAGGGTAAAGCGCGGAACATGCTGAAGACCCACGTCGCGTGGGGCGGCTCGACGCTGCACGCGCTCGGCGCGGTATTTCCCGACGACGGCTTTGCCGGAACCAAGACCTGGGCGCACACCGAAGGCGGCGCAACTCCGTTGTTGATCCTGCTTGATAGCAACAGTGGCGAGCTCAAGGCGATCATCGAAGCGTTTGCGCTTGGCCAAATGCGGACGGCGGCTGCGTCGGCAGTGGCGACTCGATGGCTTGCCGCTGAAGGAGCCGATGAGCTTGCGATCATCGGAACCGGCAAACAAGCCAGTTCGCAAGTTGCGGCTGTGATGGCAGTTCGCCCAATCAAACGCGTCCGCGTGTTCAGTCGCGACCCCGAGCGGCGCGCAGCCTTCGCGTTACGTGTGAATGAGGAATTCCAAACTACGGCCATCACCGCGAGCAGCATTGCTGAAGCAGTTGACGCAGCGAAGATAATAACGGTCGTTACGCGAGCCGCGGAGCCGATCTTACACGCGGAGATGATCGCGCCTGGCGCACACGTCAACGCGATTGGCGCGATCGTGCCGAGCAAAGCTGAAATAGCCCGCAATGTGTTGTCGAGGTGCAACCAGATCGTGGTAGACAGCGTGCCCTCGGCGCAAAAGCTGGCCAAGGAATTGATCGATTATCTGGGCGCCTGTCAAACAAACTGGCGACGCGTGCGCTCTCTGGCCGAGGTTGTTTCAGCGGGATTGCGGCGAGACTCTGGTGACGACATTACTCTGTTCAAGTCATTGGGGATGGGGATTTCAGACCTGGCGCTGGGAATTGAGCTTTATCGCAAAGCCGCGCAGGCTGGCGTGGGCCGGAATTTTCCGCATCCCCGGAAAGTCGCGCCCGCATTGACTATTGCTGAGAGGAACTGAAATGCAACAAGCAACGTTCATGTTCATCGACCGGACTGGACTCAACGAAGAGCCGCTAAGATTTCCCGAGCCAGTCGTTATCAAGAACCAAGCGATCGATGCTGAAGTTGAACGACTCGCGAGCTTGCCTGAGCCTAAGAACGGCCGGCGTGTTTCGATGGTTGTGCACCCGGAGACGGGCGTCGGTAACGGGCTGACTCACGGGATCGCTGTCGCGATCTGCGTGTTGAAACCCGGCGAGCGAACGCGACCGATCCGCCACAACTCATCGCTTGTTAACTTTTGCATTTGCGGCTCAGGACGCACAACAATTGGCGGCAAAAGAATCGACTTCAAGCAATACGACGCCTGGACGACGCCACCGTGGTCCGTGTACGAGCACTTAAACGACTCCAGCGACCTGCAAGTTCGGTTGACTTACAGCAACTCGCCGATGCTTGAAAAACTCAACGTGCACATTGTCGACGAAAATCCGGCGATCGAATCGGTTGAGGAGGTCGGCCCAATAGAAGCAAACGCTGCGGGGGGGTCGAAAGAGAGTCCCTTCGGCGTGTTTCAATTGACTGAAGACGGCGCGTGGCTGATGCCTTACGAGAAGCTGATCAATCCCGGCGCCGTCGAACTTAAGCCATTGCATTGGTCCTGGGAGAAGGTCAAAAGCGAACTGGATCGACTTCGAGCCCTCGGGAAGAGCTACGTAGGCCGTCGCTTGTATCTTTTGTACGATCCTGCGACCGGACGAACGAACGGTACGACGAACAATTTCTTCGCGACGATCACGATTCGTCCCGGGAACATCGTCGATCGCCCGCACCGGCACGTCTCGGCTGCGGTCAACTATTACTTTGCCGGCAGCGGCTACAGCGTCGTGCAGGGAACGAAATACGAATGGGAAGCCGGCGACCTGATGCTGAGCGCGCCCGGCTGGGCGATTCACAATCATGCGTCGAAGGTTGAAGACGTTTATGAGCTGACAATCCAAGACCAGCCCGTGCACATCGCGATGGGCTCGCTGCTTTGGCAAGAAGATTTGAAGCGTGAGCCGAAGTTATTGGGCGTCGACAACGGCTTCATCACCAACCGCGCGGCTGTAGTGAAATGATCAAACTAGGCGACAAGTTTCTCAAAGGTTCCTACCCGCCTATCATCACGCCGTTCCGCGACAGCAAGGTCGACTTCGAGCGGTTCGCCTCGCTCGTCGAGCGGCAGGTCCGGGAGGGCTCGCACGGCCTCGTGATCACCGGGACAACCGCCGAGCCGAGCAGCCTGACCATCGAAGAACGAAGCGAGCTTGTCAAAGTCGCCGTCAATACCGTCGCGGGCCGTCTTCCAGTGGTCGCCGCAACTGGCTCTCAGTCATACGAGGAAACAACAGAGCTGACTGCCAGAGCCGAGCGAGCCGGTGCGGACGCGCTGCTGGTTGTCACCCCTTACTACATTCGGCCGCCGCAAGCTGGATTGGTTGAATACTTCGTCGCGGTTGGCAAGCGCACCGCGCTCCCGTTGCTGATCTATCATATCCCTGGCCGGGCCGGGGTGTCTGTTTGCACGGAGACTGTGTTGAAGGTTGCAGAGCGGCTTCCAAATCTGGTCGGGATGAAGCATGCGGCTGCAGACCTTGATCTTGTCAGCGAGTTGCTCTTGCGGCTTGGAGTTGAGTTCCGGATTTTTTGCGGCCTTGAGTCTTTGAGTCTCCCGATGCTTTCGATTGGAGCGACCGGATTGATGAATGCAGTAGGGAACCTCGCGCCCGCCCGCGTCGCGCTCCTGTGCGAAGAAGTGGCCAAGGGAAATCTTGCCGCGGCCCGCAAGCTGCATTTCGATTTGTTTGAATTGAATCAAGCGATCTTCCTCGACACGAATCCAATTCCGTTGAAGTACATGATGTGGAGAGCCGGTTTGCTCGAGAGCGCTGAAGTACGACTTCCGCTTGTGCCTCTCGATGAGAGAAAAAGAGAAACGCTCGATGATATTCTGCGTCGCGCTGGCAAACGTGAAGGCTCGCATTCATGTCCGGGCTCATCCCATCCGCTAAGTATGAATCTGCTACAGTCCCGCCGGTAATAAATTCACACCAACCAATAAAGTTTGAGCCTTTAGAGTCTAACTCAGAGAGGCTCGGCCTGTTCTCAGATTTTCACTTTTCTTTAACGACCTAACCCGCTCAGGTAATCTTTCTTTCGGAAGATCCTTCTTTGGTTCTAAGGCCATTCTGAAAGCGTAATTACACCGCTTTTGTTTGGTATGTAGCTTGCGAACCGCTGAGCTAGAACATCCACCTTCCCCGATGTTCCAGTAACGTTAGATCAAGGCAAGCTTGAGAGATTCTCTCATACCGGCGGTGCTGAATACTCGTTTGTCTTCGTGACAGCCGCAACGAGAGAGTCTCTAAGACTGTCAACTGATTACTCGGAACGAATAGCTGTTAAGAAAGCCTGTCAGGGTTTAGGAGGTTATCATGGATACGAGCAGAAAAATCCTTTTGCTTGCAGTTTCAGTTCTTATGGCAACTGGTCCGGCTTCCTTGCTCGCTCAATCACAGAATTCTGTTGGCGGGACAGCGAACGGGGGAAGCGCCAACATCACTGCGACCGTTGGGGGGTTGAACGCAAACGCGAGAGTGCTGCCAGTAGCGCCGGTCAATCTTCCTTCACAAGGGGGATCGGACACGAAGCAGGTAGCAAGCGTGTTTGCTGAGCTTGGCGTCGCGGGGGTGATGACGGTCTTGTCCACGGGTCTCGTGAACAACTCAACGTCGGGCTCAGTGACTCAAAGCGCTGCGCATGCCGAGAGCACTTCTACTGTGAACAACCTTAATATACTTAATGGATTTGTGACGGCTGCAACAATTCGCTCCAGCTCGACCAGCGACGGCAACGGTGACTCCGCTTCGAGCACAGGAGCCGGATCATTCGCGAATCAGTTGAGAATAGCCGGCGCTCTCTACGAACAATCGGAGTTTGCCCCCAACACGAGAGTCTCCGCAAGCGCAACCATCCAGGCGCAAGTAAACGGATTGCCTGTGCTCGTACCTGTCACCGGAACGGTGACCATCAATGAGCAGATAGGGGGCGGCAACGGCAAGACGAACTCCTCGCTGACAGTGAATTTTCTGCACGTCAGCGTAAGCGGATCCGTGGCAGGCTCAATTTCGCTTAGCGCCGACATAGTCGTCGCGTCGGCCTCGAGCAGCGTGAACTTCGCCGCGGCGCCTCCAACAAATCACCCGCCCGCGCTCAACGTGCCCGGCCCACAAACGGTACAAGCCGGGAATACGCTGACTCTTGCGGTAAGTGCGACAGATCCTGACGCAGGCGACATTGTGACTATCAGCGCTTCAAATGTTCCTGCGCACGCGGGCTTCAACCAAACCAGCGGCAATCCAGCAAGCGGGCAATTCAGCTTCACTCCCGATTCCTCACAGGTCGGCACCATTACAGTTGGCTTCACTGCGACGGATAATCACGGCGCCTCGACGCCATCCTCTGTGCAGATCACAGTCACCAGTTCGCCCCCGCCCCCAACAAATCATCCCCCAACGCTCAATCTGCCGGGGCCGCAGGTCGTTCAAGTCGGTGCCAATCTGACGTTCAGCGTATCAGCATCCGATCAGGATTCGGGGGACACAGTGACGCTCAGCGCCTCGAATATCCCGTCGGGCGCCAGCGTCACGCCAAACCCCTCAACGGGAAACCCTGCGAACGCGCAAGTGAGTTTTACTCCCACTTCGTCGCAAGCAGGACAAACCTTCACAATCAACTTCGGCGCGATTGACAATCATGGCGCGAGTGTTTCCGGCTCGGTGCAGATTACGGTCAACAGTAC
>DATFWM010000111.1:0-5968 GCA_035259295.1 Blastocatellia bacterium
CGATTCCTCCGCCTGATTGTAAACGTCGGCGGTCTGATTCACTTGATCGAATTGGTCATAACCTCCAGCGACGATCACTTCGTCGCCGGGCAGCAGGGCAGCCTCAATCTTTGAAGCTTGCGGATTGACCCTGGCAACCGAAGTCGAGCCTGTCAGATTGAACTGTGACGTGGCGAAATTGCCCGCAAAGAATTGTTGGCCGGCGGCTGCCGGATTTTGATCCAGGTTGTTACCAGCCAGGTCCTTCACCCGAGTGAGCACGACAACGGTTATCGTGGCATCCGCCGGTAAACGAGCTGGTTTCGTCGTGCCGTCGGCGGCCGTTGTCGTCGGCGTGAAAGTCGCGCTTAGCTTGTCCGCCGATGGTGTTACTGTCCCGTCGACCCGTTCGCCGTTTGGCACGACCAGGAATGAGCCGCTGTCCAGAGTAACGACGGTACCGCTGCCTTGAGCCGTGTCCCCGAAGACCAACACGTTGTTGGTCAGAGTTGAAGAGTCGACTGCCTCGCTAAAGGTAATAACAACTAGCGAGCTTGTTTGATTGTTGATCGAGCCTACGGAAGGGGAAAGCCTGACGACGCGCGGCGGAGTGATGTCGGGCGGCGGAGGAGGTGGTGGCGGCAGCGCCTGGGTCGTGAAGATCGAAGAGAACGAAGGCGTGAGAGCGTTGCCGGCCAAGTCCCTGATCGCGCTGGTCACTGTCACAGTGTAAGTCGTCGAGTAAGCTAGCGGCGCATCAGGCGCAAAGAACGCGCCTGTCCGGTCAGCGGTCGGATTGATTTTTCCGCTCACCCCCTGCCCGCCCGCGGTCAGATAAAAAGACGAAGACGAAAGCGTGTCGAGGAAGATCGGCTCCGAGAAGGTCACTCCCACGATTGTGCCGTTTACGGCCACGCCGGCCGCGCCATTGATCGGATTAACGGCGATCACGCTTGGCGGCGTCAGGTCCGGAGGGGGCGGCGTCCCCCCGCTTAAGATTGCGACCGAGAGTAGCGTGATCGGATCTCCATTCAGCGTCACTTTCAACGTGTTGTCGCCTTGATTGAGCGTTACTGGGAGACTCAGGCGCCGCACGTCTTTCTTAAGATCGCTGGGCCCGACCACCTGCACGTCGTTTAGAGAAATCTGAGCACTGGTGACGCGTTCCGTTCTCTTAGCCTTAAAGTCGTTGTTGTCGTCTGCATCGCCATTGATTATTTGAAGGCTGAAGCGGCCGGATGAATTGGAAACATAGAAACGCCGGGCATAAGTCTGAGGCTTTCCTTGCTCGCGACGAAAAACCTCCGGCCCAAATATAGTGCTGTCGGAGCTGTCGGCACTTGGAATACGCCCGAATGGTGTGTTGATGGCAGTGAAGACGGCCAGCAAAACCGCAAAAATTACGAAAACCCGCACATGAGAGGAGGGATTCATGCCTGATTCTCCTTCAACGATCTGTTTCTCAGCTCGCTCGGGATTATGCAACAGGGCTCTTGAAATATACTTGAATAAGCCTTGACTGCCATTTGGCCGGCCAAAACGGCTTATGTAAGCGGCAAAACTCAAGCAAAAGCAACGACTTAGAACCGGATATGATTCACAGCAACCCAACGAATACTTTGTAGAACGCTTTGCACTTTGGGTTGGCATAGAGAGTGAGATCAAGGTTTTTTCAACCTGGGGTCGGGCTTAACTGTTGGCCTCCGGTCATGTGGGACTCGACGGATCGTCTTCGAGCGTTGTGGGCAACTATCGGTTCCGTCTGCAAGAGGTTTGTATAATGCCGATCGCTACTTTCTTGAAACCGAAACGGTTCGTCAAATAGTATTATCCCTGGAAGCTTAGTAAGGCGAGGTTGTAAATACGCGACGCGCCAACCGCCTTGAATTCCCGTCAGTGGATCACACAAGTTGAGAGGGACTCTAAGGATCAGCTTCCGCAAGACCAATAAACATTTCAGTTTTGGAGGCTTATCGAATGAAGTTCAGAATGGTGGCTTTTATATTCGCAGTCGTGCTCGCTGCTGTTTCGATAGCTTGGGCTGCAGACGTAAACGGTAAATGGGAGGCAGAGGTGCCCGGCCCACAGGGTCAAACGCAGAAGCAGACCTTTAACTTTAAGGTTGACGGGGACAAGCTGACCGGAACCGTGTCGGGCATGCAGGGTGAAACTCCCATCTCCGACGGAAAGGTCAACGGCGACGAGATTTCCTTTAGCCAGACCTTCAATAGGCAGGGTAACTCGGTGAAGATCCTTTACAAAGGTAAGGTTTCCGGCGATGAAATCAAGTTCACCCGCACTCGTGAGGGCAGCGATCAGCCGGGCCGTGAATTCACCGCGAAGAGAGCCAAATAGCGTTTGAGCAGGTCTGGCCGGGCAAGTAGTGACGAATTCATTCGTCAGCCGTGGTAACGAATGAATTCGTTACTACGTGAAGCACTGCCGGACCTGCTCTTCACTTTTTCTCCGGCGACTCTTTCTTCTCTTCACCCTCGCTCTTCTCTTCGCCCTCGCTGACTTTCACCTTCGCTCCGTCAGGAAGCGCGTAGTTGCCTTCAGTTACGATCGTCTCGCCGTCTTCGAGCCCGGATACTATCTCGACTCGGTCGGGCGTGCGAATTCCAACGCGCACCTTGCGTTCGTGAGCGACCGATTCTTCGTCAACCACCATCACTGTTCCCTCGTCCGCGTTGGCGGCTTTCAGCGTGACTGCCGAGGTCGGCACGACGATCGCGTTCTCTGCTGTTCGGGTCGAGACCCCAACCTTTGCTGCGCTGTCCGAGCGCAAGCGGCCTCCTTCGTTCTTTAAATTTACCCATATCTCGACGGTGCGATTTTGCGGATCGCTCGCGCGGCTAACCAGCGAGACGGCGCCGACCAGTTCCGTTCCTGGCGAGTCCTGCGGGAAGACTTTTGCAGGGTCTCCGATGTTGAGCTGCTCTGAGACGGTGTCGGGAAACGGCGCCTTTACAATCACCTCGCTGACGTCGGCAATCGTAAACAGCTTTGCTCCGGCGGCGGCGAATTCACCTTGATACTGAAACTGGTCGGTTATGATTCCCGAGTAGGGCGCGCGAATCGTAGTGTAGCCCAATTGCGTGTCGATATTTGCCAGCCGGTCCTCGGCTTGTTTGACGCGAGCTTCAGCCAGCGCGCGGTCGTTGGGGCTCATCGTCGTGGCGTGCAGTCGCGCCGTGGCTTCGGCGAGGCGCAGATCGTTCTCGGCTGTGGTGAGCGCGAGCTGCGAAGCATCAAGGTCCTTCTTTGAAATGCCGCCTTGCTCGTAGAGTTTCAGCCGTCGCTCGTAAACCGCGCGCGCGTTCTCGACATTAGCGTGAGCGTCGCGCAAGGCCTTCTCGTCTTGGGCGCGCGTCTGCGGGATCGTGCCTGAGCTGACGTTGCGCAGATTCACTCGCGCCTCTTCGAGCGCCGCTGCGGCTTCCGCGCGTTGAGCCTGAATGTCGCGCGATTCGATCTCGGCGATCACTTCGCCGGCGCTGACCGGCTTGTTTTTGATCAGCCCCATTTTCCTGATTTGGCCGGCGATCTTCGCCGCGACAATGGCTTCGTGGCGAGGGAAGATAGTTCCGATCGCCGTCGCTTCCGAGGAGATCGACTGCCGCTCCACCTTGGCGACCTTCACGCTGACTACGACTTCAGCTTCTTCTTCCGCAGCGGACGGTTTCTTTGACGGCCACAAAGCAACGATAAGTATGATCAGCAACACGAGCAAGCCAGCCACTATCGGCCAGTTGCGCCTTTCGCGGAGCCTTATGAAGACTCGCGTCCAGACGCCCGGCTCACCGCGCCCTTCAGTTATTCTGATGTGTTCCGACGTTTCGCCTTGCATTGTTTCACCGGGCGGTCAGTTGCAACATTCGCGCCCTCGCCGACTGGTAATCAAACAACGCCTGATAAAGCGCCGCTCGCTGCGCGGCCAGCGTGCTCAGCGAGTCGCTCACTTCGATGAACGGCGCCTCGCCTCCGCGATAGCGCGCCAATGAGGCTGTCACGTTGCGCTCGGCGTTGCTGACGCTGGCGCTGAGTAATTGATACCGGGAATCGGCGGCGAGCGCTTGCGACTGCGCCGAATAGAATTGTTGAGTGAAGTTTCGCACTGCCAGCGCGCGCTCGTTCTCGAAGCTCTGAGCGCGAAGGCGGGCCTGCCGTTGGCGGCTTCGGCTCGCGCCCCAATCAAAGATCGGAATCGTCACGCTCACCGTAGCCAATAATCCCAAATGGTCGTGGAGCACATCCGGGCGCAAAGACTGCGAATCGAAGCCACCGTTGAGCGAGTAGTTGAGTTGCGGAAGCCGCTCGGCGCGCGCGGCTTTCGCTTCCTGCTCCGCCGCGCGTCGTTCAGCGTCAAGCTGAGCAAACTCGGGCCGGTTCGAGATCGCCGACTCCACAAATCGGTTTATCTCACTGGCGTCCGGCAAAGCGGTGCTAAGGTCGACGACCTCGACCGGAGTTGCAAAATCGTATCCGACTAAAACGCGAAGGGCGCCGGCGGCGACCGACTCCGCAACGCGAGCCTGTTCTAGTTCATCACGTCGCGAAGCTACCTGAACGGCCGCACGAGTGACGTCGACCTGCGCCACTTCGCCCGCGGAGAACATCAGCTCGGTTATGTGGGCGAACTCCTCCGCCGCAGTGACGCTCAGCTCAGAAGAACGACGCTTTGCAGTTGATAACGCCAGGCCGTAATAGGCGTCGTCGACACCTTGACTGAGCGCGCGGCGAGCGATCTCGGTCCCGGCTCGCGCGGCTTCGAGCAGTGCAGCGCTTCGCCCCAGCGCTGCGCGCAAGCGACCCGATACATCGATCTCGCCGCCCGCCCCGAGCAGCGACTCGTACTCGGCCACGGCGTTGGTGCTTATGAAGCTGAATCGGTCAGCGCGCGGCGTGCCAGGTGCAATCGGCCCCAGGGTCGGTGAGTTGTAGATCACCGTCGACGGAAGCGTGATTTTCGGAAGAAAAGCGATTTTCGCCTGTCGCACATCTTCAGCAGCTATCGACTCGGCAATCTTGGCTTGTTGATACGCGGACGCTTGTGCCAGCGCCAGCCGCACCGCTTCGTCGCGAGTCAGCCGATCGGCCGCGGCCTGCGTTTGAGCGAAGGCTGCTGATGAGATTGCGCCAAGAAATAGCGCGAGACAACAAATGAAACGAACAAGCTCGGCGAGGAGAATTCGTCTGGTTTCTTTCATCGAATGGCCGCTCTGTGTCCACCTTTCGTCATAATCACCATCATGCCGCGAAGATTAGAGGCTTGTACAGCGCGGATCGCAAACACTCGCGTTGACGATGGGGCGCCCAGCGAGGTTACGCCTTTCTAGAAGCGATAGCTCACGCGCGTCGTGATCACCCGGGGAGGCGAAACGTGCGAGCCGTTGAACTCGCTGCCGAGGTTGATCGGGTAGACCGTGCCGGTGATGTTTTCAACTTCCAGTTTTGCTTCAACCCGGCCGGAGAATACTTTTCCTAACGCGATGCTCAAACTCGAATGAGCGGGCAACCTGCACTCTTTCGTGACGCAGTGTCCAAACAGCGAGTCTGAAGCGTCGGGGAAGCCGCTGCCGAACGCGTAGATGGCGTTTGCGAATGCATGAAACTTCTCCAGCCGGTAATCTGCGCCGACATAAACCTGATGCCGCTGATCGTGGTCGAGAAAGAAATACTTTGGCTCAGGCGGCGCTCCGTCGTTGAAGCCGCTGATCACGCCTCCTTTGGCTTCCGCGTAGTTCAGCGAGTAGTTCACATAAACGCGAAGCTCACGGTAAGCAGGGGCTTCGACGAAAGCCTCGACACCGTGCGTTCGCGCGCGATCCAGGTTCACCGGCAAGAAGATATTGGGGTTGATCAATTCGCCATGGCCGCCGAGTGAGCTTAGCTGGAGATGATCGAGAAAACGATTCTGTCGCTTAAACCACTGGTTCACCCTGACTCGAAAGCGGCGGAGAGCGAACTTCACCCCGATGTCGTATTG
>DATFWM010000112.1:0-3684 GCA_035259295.1 Blastocatellia bacterium
CGCTCCGCAGCCAATGCCGCCTCACGCAGGCTTTCTCGAGCGCGATCGCTTTTCGATCCAGCAGCATCTTGACCGGCTCCCCGGTTGAGCCGCCTGAATAACAAGTCTCCGGTTTATACGTGGAATCATTGCGCGCGCGAAGCTGATCGAAATGATTCTTCAGATCATCTCTGGTAAGCGGAGGAATGTGTCTGAGATCCGCGAATGTCTTCAGATGAGCCGGTCTAAAGCCGATTCGATCAAACAACCCACGGTAAAAGGGAACCTGACGATAGCAGTGCTCGACCATCGCGCGGAGCTTCGCCAGCTGCATCGCATCGAGCTCTTCGCGCGTACGCCACTCGTTGCGAGAAACCTCTTCGCAGTAGGCCTCGAATTCCTTTCCCAGTTTCCAACGCGCCGGAATGCGCCCGTAAATCGTGCGCAGCTTCGTTTGCACCGACACAGAGCTGCTGTCGTGGACTTGTCGTAAGGTGTTTCTCAGGCTCATGGCTATTTCGCTTCAACCAGACTATCCTCACCAGACTGACGCATCAAGCCTGCAAGCAGACGGGTTTTCCCGGTTCGCGGAGGAACTCGGAATAGATCGTGCTTCCTACCATTTTTGAGCTTGCTTCTTGCGTGCGAAAGAGTATAATCGCGGCAGGTGGGGTCTTGGAGGTACACAAGATGAGAACCATCAAGATTGCTATCGCAACCGCTACCGTTCTCCTGATTACAAGTTCGAGCCTGGCGCAGAATAACAAATCGCTCTCACGAGACGAACAGTCCAAGTACGTCATCTCGGCGAGGGCAGGCGTGGTCAACATCGTCCAAGGCGAAGCTAGTGTCAGAAGCGACAAGCCCGATGCTATGGCAGATATGCTGATTTCAGGCGATCAGTTGCACATCGGCGACGACGTGAAGACGGGTTCGACTGGACGCGTAGAAGTTCTGCTCAACCCAGGCTGCTATCTCAGGCTTGGGGCGAATGGCGAATTTGTATTCCTCTTCGACGGCTACATCGCGAATAAAATCAAGCTCGTGCGAGGCTCGAGTGTAGTTGAAGCATCCGTGATCGACGGCCCGATCCTGATTGAGACTCCAAAAGCGAAGTTCAACATCGTTCGCAACGGTCTCTACCGATTCAACGTGAGTCCCGATGGCAAGGCCGAAGTCACTGTGCGCAAGGGTCGAGCCTTGGTCGGCGACACTTTGATAAAAGAAGGGCGACGCGCCACGGTTGAAAACGGCGCGGCCACACTCGCCAAAGTGGACAAGAAGGACGTTGATGAACTCGACGACTGGAGCAAACTGCGAGCGCAGTCGCTGATCGCGGCGAACAAGCAACTGTCAACTTCAGCACTGAGGCGCACGTTTGGTATAGTCTTGTTGCACAATGCATGGATCTACGATCCATTCTGCCGGTGCTATACGTTCCTGCCGTTCACCTCTGGTTTCGGCTCGCCTTATGGATGGAGCTACAGCGTGTGCAACCCATATTGGTACTACGCGCCGTGGGGTTACTACAATGGTGGCTCAGGTGGCCACGTTGGGGGCAATCCCAGCAGTGGTGGCGGGTCGGGAAACGGCAGTGGCTCAGGAAGTGGCGGTGGCTCGACTGGCGGTGGTTCGGGCGGCGGCGGTGGTCATCATCACAGCAGTCCGCCGATGTCAATCAATCCGGGCGGGGGCCACGGGAGCTTCTCGCCACCCAATCACACTCCCAGCACCGGCAATTCCGGCGCCTCGACACCTGCGTCGGGTTCCCACAAACACCAGTAAGAATTCAATCAACTCTTGTAAGAAGGGGCGCTCCTGCTCGCAAGCAGGCGCGCCTCTCTTTCTGTCGGACACTTCTTTCAATCAAATTAGAATCGAGCTAGAATTGGCGCGTTGATGGCTTACATTATTGATGGTAACAACGTGATGGGCCAAACGCCGGGATGGCATCGCGACAAATCTAAAGCCCGGCGGCTGCTGGTGGAAAAGCTGGCGGATTTCTCCAGATCTAAACAGGCTCGAGTGACTGCGGTCTTTGACGGCGAGCCCGATCGATTGGTTCCGGAAGGCTCCGCATTTCGCGGTGTAAAGGTGTTGTACGCTGAGCGAGGCTCCGACGCAGACGGTAGGATCGAGCATCTCGTTGAGGCCTCGCGAAATCCGCGCGGCTTGACTGTGGTCACTTCGGATCGACATCTGGCGTTCGTTGTTCGAGCGCGAGGAGCAAGGGTTATGCGATCGGGCGAGTTCAGGAAGCAACTCGAAAGCGCGCTCGAAGAAAAACAGACCGCCACCGACGGCGAACACTTTGAAGTCAGGGATGTAAATCAGTGGCTGAGATACTTTGGTTCTTTGCCGGAAGACGATGACCTAACTTTGTGAACGGAGAAGCGATATGTCCGCCGGAGCTTTTGAAAACCCTCGCGCTTACAAAGATGTCTCCGTGGGCGAGCTACTCGCTAGGCTGGCTCGCGATTATCCCGAGCGTGAGGCATTGATCTATCCCGACCGTGGGCTTCGATACGATTTTAACCAGCTCGAATGGCTCGCGCGGAAGATCGCGAGGGGGCTGCTCAGCCTCGGCATCGAAACAGGCGACCGCGTCGCAGTTTGGGCACCCAACATACCGGAGTGGGTTGTGCTCCAGTTCGCGCTTGCGAAGATCGGAGCAATTCTGGTCACCGTCAACACCGGCCTTCGCGCTGCCGAAATCGAGTTCCTGCTGAAGCAGTCCGAGAGCAGCACCTTTATTACCGTCGCAGGCGTTCGCGATGTCGATTACGTCGAGACAATTTACGAAGTAGTTCCCGAGCTGCGCCGGTCACGTGAAGGCGGCTTGCGGTCGATGACCCTGCCCTTCCTGCGCAACGTCATTTACATTGGCGAAGAACATCCTGACGGGATGATTCGCTACGACTCCTTGCTGGCGCGGTCTGAGAACGTCAGCGACCAACAATTGGACGCGCATATCGCGGTTCAGAGTCTCGACACCGTTATCAACATGCAATACACCTCCGGGACGACAGGCTTCCCGAAAGGAGTGATGCTTACCAATCGCAACATAGTCAATAACGGATACTGGCTAGGAGAAGGGCTTGCGCTGACGTTTCGCGACAAAGTGTGCGTGCCGGTCCCGTTCTTTCACTGCTTCGGCTGCGTGATCGGCGTGCTGGGCGCATACACGCACGCGGCTGGGTTGGTGCCGCTTGAAAGCTTCGATCCGCTGCGGGTGCTTCAGTACATTGAGCGAGAACGATGCACGACGCTCTATGGTGTGCCGACGATGTTCATCGCCGAGCTAGAACAGTTGGACTATCACAGCTTCGATATGTCGAGTTTGAGGACCGGCATTATGGCCGGCGCGCTGTGCCCGGAGCCGCTAATGCGGAAGGTGATGGACCGGATGAACCTAACCGAACTGGCGATTGCATACGGCCTGACGGAGGCATCGCCCGGAATCACCTTGACGCCGCGCACCGACAGCGTAGAGCTTCGCACTCAGACGGTAGGACGCGCGTTGCCGGAAGTTGAAGTGAGAATCGTCGATCCGGCAACAGGTGAAGAGTGTGCAGCTGACAAGCCTGGAGAACTATGCTGCCGCGGTTACAATGTGATGAAAGGCTACTATAACAATCCGAAGGCGACGGCTGAAGCAATTGATCGCGACGATTGGCTTCACACCGGCGATCAAGCCACGATGGA
>DATFWM010000113.1:0-2686 GCA_035259295.1 Blastocatellia bacterium
GTGACATTGACCCCGCGAGGCTCTTCAGCGCCGACCAGGACATTCTCAATGACCTTCTTCTTGAACCCGGCGACTTCGACGCTGACCGTATAATTACCCGGAGCGAGCCCGCTGGCGCGGTAAAAACCATCATCGCCGGTAATGACTTGCTGAGACCTGCCGGTTTCCGCATTCGTTACAGTAATAGTGGCCCCGGACACCACTGCGCCCGAAGCATCTGTTACTGTGCCTTGAATGCTCGCTTTAAATTGGGCTTGCGCCGTGACGATGCTTCCAGCAACAATCAATACAGACACGAGTAAGCGGAGAGACTCGCTGAATGAAGACCTCATGACTACTCCCTCCATGGCACGGAATCAAAAAAGCTGACTCTCCGAATGACCCGAGAGCTGATTTGTACCAGTGATCAAACGTCGATCGGAGTGAGAGCTGCTGCTATTTAGAATGGTGAGTTCGGTGAGGTGAATCTCGATGCGTCTTGGAGTATTGTTTACCCCGATGCGGATGGCTGTCAAGCACCGCCGAGTTCGCGCGCGGCCTCGCTTGTCTAAAGCTCAATACAAAAACATCGGCTTGCCGAGCACCCGCCGAACCTTCGGCAGATAATGTTCGGTATCGTAAAGTTCGTCGACGTCGACTCGCTTCACGCCGCTGGTGATCACACTGATGGGGACGTGCGTGTAAGTCCCGTCTCGCAGCGCACACATTCGCCCACTTCTATCCTCTATTATCAGGTCCATCGCCATATGAGCGTAATTGACCGAGACCATCAAGTCTACTGCGTCCGGCGCACCCGACCGCATGAGATATCCGAGCTGTTGATAAACGATGTCCTCGCCGGTGAGATCCTTGAGCGCTTGACCGACGATCAGGCCTATGCCGCCAAGCTTACGATGTCCGTATGCGTCGGCCTCGCCGTACTCGATTACCTTCCCTCCGACCATGTGTGCACCTTCGCTGATCGTCACCATCGCATAGTTGCTCGGGTTGGCCCGTTTGTCTTTCATGACCAGTGTTGCCAAACGCTCGGGATCGAACGGCACTTCTGAAATCAGCGCACGGTCGACGCCGGCAAGGTAGGAACTGATCAGACTGGTCTCGCCGCTGTTACGTCCGAACAACTCGACAACTGCGATGCGCTCGTGCGATCCGCTGCTTGTTCGGAGCTGGTGAATGAACTGCACGCTTCGTGTGACGGCGGTGCTGAAGCCGATGCAGTAGTCGGTGCCGTAGACGTCGTTATCCATAGTCTTTGGGATAGCGATTACTTCCACGCCTTCACGATGCAGACGCTCTCCGTAGCTGAGTGTGTCGTCGCCCCCAATTGGCACAAGTATCTCGATGCCCAGGTCTTCCAGATTCTTTAGCACATGAGCGGTGAAGTCGCGAGGTCGCGGATCAGTTTCTTCGGCTTTCAGGTGTGCCGCATCGCGAAGAAAATCAGGCTCGTCCTCAAGCTTCACCCTTGAAGGATTGGTGCGGCTGGTATGCAAGATCGTGCCGCCGGTTCTATCGATCGTGCGGACGGCTTGCTTATCGAGCGAAACGAAATGCTTGTTGAAGCTGCCGGGCTCGCTTGGATTGAACTGCAACAGACCGCCCCAGCCGCGGCGAATACCAATTACTTTGTAGCCTTCGTCGATGGCCCTGTAAACAAGTGCCTTGATACAGGGATTCAAGCCCGGGACATCGCCGCCTCCAGTCAAGATGCCAATTGTCTTTGCCACCGCGGCACCCCCTAGAAAGTTTATGGTTCCGTCTAAGAGAGTACATCAGCTACGCAAGGTGAGAAAACTGACGCGCGCAACGTCCGATCAAATTGGTCGTTGCGCGCGTCTTTAAGGAAGCTTTAGATGTGACGCAGTAATTACAACAGCGGAGTAACCAGAATATTCGATCGCAGATTTCCGTTCTTCACGCGAACCCTATTGACACCCGACCGGATATTGAGTTCGGTGGCGTTGCCTCGGATCTTGATCTTCTTGTTTGACTCGCAGACCGTCGTTGCAACGACAACACCGTTGACTTCAATCTGCAGATTACCCACAAGACCACTTCCCTTGATGGCGAGTTTGCCGGCGTAAGACGCGCTTCTGAGGGAGGGTCCCCCGTTGTCGGCCTGGCTGAAATCAGCAGTCACCGCGCTGCTGCGGTTGCCTTGCGCGTCGATGAAGACGAGGCTGACTTTAGTGGCGGCGGGATAGGCGTTAACGCCGGCCAGTTGAAAGGTGAACGTGAGAGCGGTCTGGCCATTCAAACCGCCCGCAGCCGGATTTGTTTGAACGAGCGCTACGCCGTCGTTGTTGAGCAGCGTCGTCTGAGCTTGTGTGATATCTCCTTGCGCGTCGGTTGCCTGACCCGTCAGAGTGAGAACATCGCCTTGCAAATCAGCCGACAGCGAGCTGATCCCGGGCGCCGCGCCGCCTCCGCCTCCGCCATTTCGAAGCAAATAACCGAACGTGTCATAGGCTAGAAGATCATTTTGAGAAATGACGTTGCGCTCTCCACGAGCGAGCGCAGGGTCCATTATCCCCATCGCGCCCCCGGCAGGACCATTCTTCCAGTGGCCGGCTTGAAATCCGTCACCCCCGGAACCGTCGGGCCGACCAGTCGATAGCGGAATCTCAGAAGCGCCTAAGAAGAACACCTGCGTCCCGCCCGACGATTGTATGCGCTGCGCCGTCGA
>DATFWM010000114.1:0-5237 GCA_035259295.1 Blastocatellia bacterium
TACAAGCCAACCAATGGATTATCTTACGATCCCGCTGAGGAGAAATACTGGGACGCAAGCGGGCTTAGCAAGGAAGTAGAGCGCACGTTCGAAATCTGCCATGGCTGCCGGCTGTGTTTTAAGTACTGCGATGCCTTTCCGACGCTCTTCTCGCTTCTAGACGACAAGTACGACGGCGACGTGAGGCGGATTGACCGCGCTGAAACAGAGACGATTATGAACTCGTGTTTTCAGTGCAAGCTGTGCGAGGTCCAGTGCCCGTACACCGAGCGCGATGGGCACGAGTTCCGACTTGATGTTCCAAAACTCGTGCATCGCTACAGCGCTCAGCGAACGCGTCGCCGAGGGCTCAAACTGCAAGATCGGGTGCTTGAGCATCCCGACAGCGCCGGGGCGATCGCTCGCGCGATTTTCGGGCTAGCCAACGCGGCAAACAAGATTCGCCTTCATCGGATCTTTCTTGAAAAGGTGGTTGGCATTCATCGTGACAAGCTGCTGCCAAAGTTCGCGCAAACAACTTTTGAGAAGTGGGCCGCGCGCGCCGGAAAGATTGCGACCGAGCCAGGCGGTGAAGCAGTTTTGTTTCAGACCTGCTACATCCAGAACAACGAACCGCAGATCGGGCGCGACACAGTCGAGGTGTTGGAACGCAACAACGTCGATGTGCGATGTGTTCGCGGGCTTCAGTGTTGCGGAATGCCCGCGTGGGAGCGCGGCGATCTCGACACGCTTCGGAAATTCGCCAGCGCCAATCTAAAGATTCTTCTGCCGTTCGTCGAGAAGGGCGCGAAGGTCATTGCAATCAATCCGACGTGCTCGATGATGATGCGCCGGGAGCACCCGACGCTCGTCGAGCCGGTTGATCGCCCGGCGGCCGAAAAGGTCGCGTCGGCGGTGATGGACCCCAGCGAGTTGCTCTGGTCGATCCGCAACGAGCCGCGCTTCAACACAGATTTTCGAAGCACTCCAGGTGGACCGGTCGCGTATCACGCGCCTTGTCACTTGCGAGCGCAGGGAATCGGATTCAAAGGACGGGATTTGCTTCGCAAGATTCCGGGCGTCGTTCCTCAAACAGTGATGGAATGCTCAGGTCACGACGGCACATACGCCATGACGGTGGAAGGGTTCGAGCCGTCTGCACGAATCGGCAAGCGCGCGTTTGAGGGCATGAAAGAAAGCAATTCCGAGGTATGGATTACCGATTGTCCGCTCGCGGCATTACAGTTTCAGCAGCACGCTGGGGTAAAGCCGATGCATCCGATGTCGGTGCTCGCGCGCGCTTATCACACAGGCGGCTTCGAGAAACCCGTGGAAGCGAAGATCGAACAAGGGGAGTCAAAGTGAAACCAGTAGAGCGAAACGAAGTCATCGACTACGTTACTTACGAAGAGCGGCGCGACGCTTTCAGGAAGAAGGTGATGGAAGCGAAGGCGCCGCGTCGCATCCACATCGGCGAGTATCTGACGCTGTTGTTTGAGAACCACGTGACGATGCTTTATCAGATTCAGGAGATGGTCCGAACCGAGCGGATGGTGAAAGAAGCCGATATTCAGCATGAGATCGACACGTACAACGAAGTGCTCGGCGCAGAGGGCGAATTCGGCTGCACGCTATTGATAGAGATTGACGACCCCGCACTTCGCAATCAAAAACTCAAAGAGTGGTGGCGCCTGCCTGAGAAGATATATCTGCTGCTTGAAGACGGCACGCGAGTCTGGGCCAGCTTCGATGAACGCCAGCGCGGAGGCGAGCGATTAAGCTCGGTTCAGTACATGAAATTCAACACCGGCGGCCGGGTTCCAATTGCCGCCGGAGTCGATCTGCCCGAGTTTCAAGCGGAGACAAAGTTTACCGAAGAACAGAGCGAGGCGTTGCGAGAAGATCTGCGCTCTTGAAGTTAAAAGGGGCGCCTGGGGAGGACGCCCCGTCTAAATGCGCAAGCTGAAGCTTGAACTCTGAACTAGAAACTCTGAACTAGAAAATATATTTCAACCCAAACTGGATTTGCCGCTGGGCCCCGATCTGCGACGCGGATGCCGCGCGCGAGATTGTGGCAAACGCCGAGCTTGATAGCGACGTGTTGGGGAAGAAGAAGTTCGGGTGATTCGGCAGATTGAACACTTCTGACCTGAATTGAACGCTCTGCCGCTCGGTGATCCTGAACGAGCGATAAATGCCCAGGTCAAAGTTCTTCAATCCATCGCCGCGGAGGATGTTGCGTCCTGCGTTGCCGAATGTGCCCGGAGCGTTGACCTGCCACGCCGGCTTGTCGCCAGGCAGGCAATTGCGCAGCGTCTTCCCGTCAGCCAGCAACGTGCAGGGATTGAACCAACGATCAGGTCCGGGATTCGCCACCCGCCAGTCGCCAATGATATTCGGCCGATCAGCATTCTGGCCCGTTGCGCTTTGATCGGTATTCGTGAACACGGTGAACGGGCGGCCAGTCTGCAGCGTCAGGATGCCAGTCATTTGCCAGCCGCTCACAATTGCGTTGGCAACCGAGTTCGACGTGGCGAAGTGACGACCGCGTCCGAATGGCAGATCGTAGACATAGCTGAAGACCCATCGATGAGCCACGTCGTAATCCGAAACAGCCCTCTCGGATCGAAAATCGCGCGCATTCTGCTCAGCGCCGCTCGAATCGCTGCCGGTTGAAATTCCCGAGCCATTGTCAATTGACTTTGACCAGGTGTACGACGAGATCAAGCTCAAACCGCGGGTCATTCGTCGCTCGGCGCGAATCTGCAGCGAGTTGAAGGTTGAATTGCCGATCGAAGAGATGAACCCGCCGGTGATGTTGCCGAATCCTTTGAAGGGTCGTCTCGCGCTGACCGTGCAGTCTGCTCGGCTCGGATTCGCGATGCAATCAGCCGAGGGAGGGAGCGCTTGGTTTATGTTCGGTCCAAGCGGAAGCTTGTGACCCTCGGAACCGAGATATGAGATATCCAGCACTGTATTCTTAAATACTTCGTGCTGGACGCCAAGACTCCACTCGTTGATGTAGGCCGTCCTGAAGTGCGGGTCTATGCCCGGCGGCACAACAGAAGGATTTCCCGAGAAAGCGTTAACCAGGCTTGGCCGCGCTGAAGCCGCGAAGGGTCCGGCGGTTTGCCTTTGACGGAAGGGCGAATTGCGCGAAAGCGGAGTGATGCCGTTGCCAACTATTTGTAAATTGTAGAAGGTTCCGAAGCCGGCGCGAATCACCGTTCCGCTTCCACCAAAGGGACGCCAGGCGAGACCTATTCGCGGTGCGAAGTTGTTCTTATCGGTTTCCCACATCCGGCGGCCCACGTCTGCGCGCGGGCGAATCTCGAGCAGGCCAGTCGTCGGATTGATGAAAGCTTCGCGGCCTCCTGCTACCTTTATCGTATTCGTATTTGGATCGAACGAAGCCATCTTGTCGACTCTCTCAACCGGCGGCAGATTCAACTCGTAACGCAAACCTAGATTCAAAGTCAGCTTGGGACTTATCTTCCAATCATCCTGGAAGTAATAGCCGGAGCTGAAAGTCATCGCGTTGTGAAAAGGCTCGCCCAGGTTGCGGTCCGCCTGTGAGGGCATGCCGAGCAGCAGATCGGCTACGGCGTTTCCCGTGAATCTCCCGTCGAATCGAAAGCTGCCTCGCCCGAAGGACGTGAAGAACGAATTGAACAGGAAGCGGCGAATGTCGGTACCCCACTTCATCGTGTGGCGGCCCTGGACGAAAGTCATGTTGCCCACGTAATGATACGTGTTGTCGTGACGACCCTGAGGAAGATTTGTCGGCCCCCCGATGATTACGAAACCGGTCACGTTTAGTTGAGGCGCTCCGTTATTGAACGGCGTTCTCCCGGCGTCGGTGAGACCGCCGATGCCCAGGCGATTAATCACATCCACGTTGCGGTCCTCCTGCAAGCGGAAGAAGCCGAAACGCGTGTAACCGACGCGGCCCTCTGCAACCAGTCGCGGACCGAACACATGCGTGAAGACCAGCGACGCGTGCTGTGTCCGCTGCAACTCGTCGCAGCCCCAGCCCGACACATCGCGCGCAGAGCAGAGCGGATTATTAAGCGGGAAGAACTCGCTCGAATCTGCGAATTCATAAACGGCAAACAAGCTGTCCTTATCCGTTATCTTGTGATCGACGCGAACCGAGAACTGATTGAGGTTGAAAGCCCCCGTGCCCGCCGACGCAATGTTGTTCGATGCCGAACGATTTGGATCGGGGAAGAGGGCAAGCAAACCTGCGCCCTGTTTGCTCCAAAATTGTTGCCCAATTTGATTGCCTGGGAAAGGCTTGTTGTTGTCGAACGGATTCTTCAGCGCAGTAGAAATTGCGCTGAAGTCGCCGCGCTTCATGGCCTGGGTCGGCACGGTTGCCAGCGACGCCTCCTGCTGGCCGCGACGCTGTCCTTCGTAACCTATGAAGAAGAAAGTGCGGTCGTGGCGAATAGGTCCCCCAAATACGCCGCCGAACTGGTTGCGACGAAAGCTTGGCTTGACCGGCGCGAAGAAGTTGCGAGCATCCAGAGGCGAGTTGCGATGAAATTCGAAAGCCGCGCCGTGATAGCCATTTGTGCCCGACTTTGTGCTCACGATCACCTGTCCGCCGGCTTGCCTGCCGTACTCTGCAGAATAGGTTCCGGTCAAAACCTTGAACTCGCGCACCGCATCGAGGATCGGCCGATGCAAAGGTTGATTGGTAGTCTCGTCGTTGTTGTCGATGCCGTCTTTTATGTAATTGTTGGCGATCTCGCTGTTACCGGCGACGTTGAATCCTCCGCGGAACCCGAGCGTCGAGTTTTGAGCCGGCGCGAAAACGTTTGGCTGCAATTGTGCAAGCTGCAGATAGTCGCGCCCGTTGAGCGGAAGTTCCTTGACCTTCTGTTCGTCCACGACGTTGCCGAGGTTTGCGTTCTCGGATTGCACCATCAGCGCGCCGCCGACTACCGTTACGGTTTCCTCGACCTGACCGACAGAGAGCGACATGTCGAGGCGCGCTTCCTGGCCGGTTTGCAAAACGACGCCGTCTCTAAGCTCTCTCTTGAATCCCTTTAGCTGCGCGCTTATCGAGTAAGTATCTGCGGGTAGCTGGGTCACCACGTAGTCGCCGGAATCATCAGTGGTCGTCGTTCTTTCCCAGCCTTTATTCGTGTTCTTCACCGTGATGGTCACAGCCTTGAGCACACCGCCCGATTGATCGGTGATGGTTCCTCGAATGGTTGCGGTGAACCCCTGGCCCGCTGCGAGCGGCGGAG
>DATFWM010000115.1:0-4550 GCA_035259295.1 Blastocatellia bacterium
GCGAGAACCAATTCCACGCTATATTCGGAGGAGGTCCGAGCCACATCGTCCATCCGTCGGACACTGCACCGGCACTCGTGGCACTTGGAGCGAGGTTTCGCATCCTCGGCCCCGCAGGCGAGCGAGTCATCTCGGCGAATGAGTTCTTCACGCTCCCCCGAGTAGATGTCACGCGCGAAAACGTGTTGGCGAACGATGAGCTGCTAGTCGCAGTTCATGTGCCGGCGGCTCGCCGCAGCGTGCGGAGCACATATTACAAGGTGCTCGATCGTGAGGCGTGGACTCACGCCGTAGTCAGCGCGGCGGTGGTGCTTGAGCTGGAGCGACAGGTCTGCCGTAGCGCCCGGGTCGTCCTCGGAGGCGTCGCGCCGATACCCTGGCGACTGCCGAAAGTAGAGGCGATGCTGTCGGGTCAGCGCATCACGCCGCAACTGGCAACGAAGGCCGGTGAGGCTGCCGTTGAGGGAGCGGCGCCGCTTGCGAAAAACGAGTACAAGATTGGGCTGACGAAAGCCGTCGTGAAGCGAACGCTGCTCTCGTTAGCCGAACGTTGAGTTACGCATATGAGCGATTCCTTTGCTGTTGATCGTCGAGATTTTCTTCTGTTGCGGGGTGGCCGCCAAAGTCTTTCGGTCGAGCTTTCTTGTGAGCGGCTCTTAATGAAGTACCTTGACGCACGATGGGACGACACCACGGCGGATCTGTTTGCGCGCCTCGATCGCGAGCTGCAGGATGCGCGGGAGCTACGCCTTGTAAACACGTCGTGGCTTGCGCGCGAGGACTTGAAACAACGACTCGAGCCTGTGCTCGACAGTTTTCGCGCCCGTGGTGGACGGATAGTCGTCTCGTAGTTTTCTCCAACGTTTGACACCGCTCCTCAGCGAACATCATACTCAGCACAGACATGACCGCGAAGATCCTCGATGGCGCAAGCGTCGCCAACGCAATCAAAGACGAAGTCGCAAGCGAAGTGGCTGCTCTTTCACAACGCGGACTCCGGCCCGGGCTTGCCGCGGTGCTTGTAGGCGACGATCCCGGTTCCCAGATTTACGTTTCAAACAAGGTCAAAACTTGTCAGCAGTTAGGATTGCATTCGGAGAAGATTGAGCGGGCCGCCACTACTTCGACCGACGACTTGTTAGCGCTGGTTCGCCACTTGAACTCGCGCGATGACATCGACGGCATTTTGATACAGCTGCCGTTACCAAAACAGATTGACGTGGGATTCGTGCTGAATTCGGTCGATCCCGCAAAAGACGTCGACGGTCTTCATCCGATGAGCGCGGGCAGGCTGATGTTTAATGAACCAGGGGTGAGGCCGTGCACGCCGGCTGGAATCGTCGAATTGCTCGATCGTTATCAGATCGAATTGAAAGGCGCGCGGGTCGTAGTGCTTGGGCGCAGCCGGCTTGTAGGATTGCCGCTCGCGTTATTGCTGTTGCATCGCCACGCAACTGTGACGATTTGCCATTCGCGAACAAAAGACCTGCCTTCGGTCGCACGTGAGGCCGACATACTGATAGCGGCAATCGGGAGAATGGGAATGGTGGACGCCAGCTACATCAAGCCCGGCGCAGCCGTGATTGACGTCGGCACGAACAAGGTTACAAACCTGGAGGACCTCGAGCGCTTCTTCGGCAACGATCCAAAACGTCGGTCGGCCTTCGAAAAGAAAGGTTACACGCTGATCGGTGACGTTAATCCGCTAGACGCCGCTGAGGTGGCAGGCTACTTGACGCCGGTTCCAGGCGGCGTAGGTCCGCTGACGATCGCGATGCTGATGAAGAACACGCTCACTGCGATGAAGTTGCGCCGTGGCGTTTAACGCTCAGGAAAAAGAACAATGAAAAGAATCAAAGCTGATGAATGCCCTCACTTCAAGGACGTCAAACATGATATTCTGGAACAACCGGGCGCGACCTGTGCGGAATGTGGAGCGAGTGCTCCGAACCGCGTGTGCATGAGTTGCGGGCACGTCGGCTGTTGCGAGTCAGCTCGCGGCCATGCGCTGGCTCACTCGCAGTCGAGCGGACATCCGCTCATACGAGAGCTTCCGATCTCGGACCGCTCGTTTACCTGGTGCTATGGCTGCAACGCGTATTTGGTATAGCAGTCGAGTCGCTTCGTAATCTTCCTTCTCAGTCGTGATGCGTCCGTCTGCGAGGTCGTACAATCTCAGCGGTGGTCCTTTTGGTAGTGCGAGCCAAGCAAGTCGACGCCGAAGTCTCCGTTGAAATCGCGCCACACGGAGTGAATGTGATTCGCGTTGTTCTGTATGTTGTCGTATTCGACCAGAAACGACGAGCCTTGAATCCTGTAATAGTGAGCTTGACCCTTTTCAAGACCTCCCGCCCATGCGAAGAAGATGTTTCCGAGCCCGTCCGCGCGCACCCGGTCAAGCCGCGCTGTCGCGATGTCACCAGCGTGTCTGTTCGCGTATTCCCTCAACAGGGACATTAAGATCTCCTGCTGTTTAGCGCCCAGCTTGCTCGTCTGAAGCCCGGCAGGCTTGAGCGGTTGGGCTTTTCTGGAGTTGGTCGAGAGAATATCGCTGGGTGCGCTTTCACTCACGAGGGCTTGAGCGCGTTGTTTGTCGTCGAGCGATTTGGCGAGCGCTCGCGCGAGGTCTTCTTCTGCTGCAAGCGTTCGCAGTCCTTTGCGAGCGCCGTGCAAGACCTCTGCCGGATTCGCTCCGAAGAAGGCGGGGGTGGAAGCTACATTCTTTCCGTCGGCGATCGTGAAGTTGAGCGAAATGTGATGCCCTTCGACTCGCCAACCCCAGGGCTTGTTTGATCCGAGATCGCCAAACAGACTGACGTAATAAAGCTCCGGGTCGCGCACCGGCCCTTTGCCTTGTTCGATTTCGCGCAGCACTGCTTCAAGACTCATAACGGTCGAAGCTTTAGTGAAGCCTTGCGGGCTCAACCCCGAGCTGACGAGCGCGCTTGCCAGCAGTCGCTGAGCCGAATCGAGCTCTTTGAAGGGTATGCCCTTTCGCGCTCGCGGGATGAAATGCCAGTCGAAACGCTGCTCGTCCTCCAGAGAGAAACTCGCCTTAGCGCGTTGCTCGGCCGTCAGAGAATTGCGCAATGCTTCCGAGGCGCGCGCCATCGTTGAGGCCGACCAGATATCTCCTGCTGACATTGTGTAGCGGCTCCTTTCGGCGAATCCCAGCGACGAAAACAGCGGCAGGCTTGTGATTGCCATCGTGCCATGTAAAAACTCTCGTCTCCCCTTGATCACTGCTTGTTCGGATTTTCTTTTCATTGTTTCACCTCGTTTCACCTCGTTTCACCTCGCGAGCCAACGAGTCGAGATTTTCGAGAAGTCACCAGCGTGACTAGTGGCTGCGGCGCAGCAGGTAGCGAAGAGAAAAGACCGCGCCGCACCACAGCAGACCCGACGTCGACATGATGGCCCAGCCGAATTGTTCCGCCGCTGAGGAAAAGCGCCCGGCTACGCCTCCAACCAGCCACGCGATGAAGAAAATCGTTGACGCAAACCGTCGCGCCCAGGTGATGTGGTTTACCATTTTCACGCGGCGAATCTCTGCTTCAATAAAACCGTCCTCTAACATCAATCGTTCGTAGAAACGAGCCTCGCGTCCGGCCCTTCGAGCGAGCGCCGCGTCCGAGGTTGCAGCCGCAGCGTTGTAAAAGTGAGCCACGTGAGCGAGCTTACCGTCTCGAAGCGCAATCTCGGCCAACCCCATATTCGCCCGAAAGTGCCCCGGATCGAGCGCCAGCGTCCGGTGAAAACAGCCAGACGCCCGCTTGAAGTCGAGCCGCTCGAAAAACGCCTCGCCGATTCTCTGCAACAGGTCAGGCTTGTCGCCGGCCAACCGTGATGCAAGTCTCAAACATGCATCTGAGCGCTGAAGCAACCGAGTGTCGTCTTTGTCCGCCGATGAGCGAAAGAGTCGAGCCATCTCGTAAAGCAGCTGCGGATCCCGAGGCTCTCTTTCATATGCGACCCGGAAATAGTTGGATGCCTGCGTGAGCTTTCCCGCCAGCCTCAAAGAGTTGCCGACCCGTCGGAGCAGCGGCGCGGGCATCGCGGCGATGTCGCTTTTGAGTATCGGCGAGTTCTTCAGCGCGCTCCCTGTTTCGAAGTATTGGAATATCTCGAAGGAAAGCGGATCGAGCTTATCGGGTCCGGTTGCTCGGAGCAACGCTTTGATAAAGGGCGCGTAACTGGAACGATACGAGCGCACGACCATCTCGACCCCCGGCCCGGTTATTACGGTGTGGTAGCTTATTCGCGCATCGCCGGTCGCTACGCTGAGCTTGATCGTTGCGGTCGCAATGGATTCGATCTCAGAGACTTCAAGCTCGCGACGCACCCGAAACAAGTTTGCGAAAACAAACGCGAGCGGTCCGCGATGGCGGAGTGTTTTGCCGTCAAACTGTATTCGGTCGAAAAAAGCAGCCAGCACCATCGGAACGAGCAGGCCCCAACACGCCAGCGCCGCCACAAGCCAGCCTTGCCTGACCAGCGTCGATCCTGCCGTCAACACTACCGCCGCTGACAGCGTGTAGGGTACGAATCCC
>DATFWM010000116.1:0-7435 GCA_035259295.1 Blastocatellia bacterium
AAGCGCTCTATCGACTTTTCAAGGTCACGCTCGATGCGGGCGGCGCGCAGACTCGCGTGGCTGGAGGCGACCTGTCATTCTACCGTGACGTTGCTCAAGTCGATCAACATCCCGGCTTCTTGAACGGCGTGCTGTCCTTGATACTTTCAGGAACGAGTCCGTCTCAAGAATTCGCCAATCAAGAGAAGGCTGCCGCAGGTTATTTCAATCGCGCGTTCGCCTATCACATCTTCACGTCATTCAAGCAGGAGTACGCCGAGTCGAAGAATCTTCCGGAGATGTACCTCGGAATCGTCAATGTGTTCGCGTCGCTTTCCGAGCACAAACTCGCGATCGAAGCGGGGAGAGAGTTTCAACAGCGCTATCCTGATTCGGACCGATACGCCGAAGTCGCGCTGCGGATGGCGGACTCATATGTCGCATTGAAGGATCGAGCGGGCGAGCGCGCGGTGCTTGGCGAGTTGCTCGATCGATTGGCGCGCAACCAACCGAAGGGTATCCCGCTCGTGCCTATTTCGCCGAAGCATTGGAGCTACGGCATCACCCCGCAAATTGAAAAGCTTGTCGATAAGATTCGTTACAACATCGAGGCCTACAGCGATACGTACGATCCGACGGAAGACAAAGAAGATTTGCCGAACACAAACGAAGGCAACGAGAACGATAATACCGAGAGCGAAGCGACCGATGTCGAGCCTCAGCCCGGGAGTGATGCCGAGCACGCGCCGAATTACAGCAGCGTGCTAGAGCGTTACGTCTCGTCGCTGGCGGCCGAAGAGAAGAAGACTGCGACGGTTGCTTTCTTCTGGAACGAGATCAAGAAGCACCCGAAGGAAGAAGGACTGTACGAAAGATTCCTTCGATGGCTGGGTCAGGCGCAGCTGATAAACGAGCAGTTGAAAGCGTACGACTCCGCGATTAAGCAATTTGATTCCAATACCTGGTATCACCGGTTGGCTCGTTGGTACGTGCGACAGAAGCGCGGCAAAGAACTGACGCAGTACTCGCGAAAGCTGATCAACGTTTTCGATGAAGATGAGATCACCGACTATCTGCTGCGCTTCGCGGGCTATGGCGCAACGGCCGCCGGTGACGAGTTGAATTGGGATGAGCGATTCGCGTTCGATTTGTATAACTACGCTCACACGCGCTTCCCGAAGAATCTTTTCTTCGTGCGAGGCATGCTGACTTATCTCGAGAAGAACGACCGCGCGAGATGGGAAAAGCTTTCGACCGACTACTATTTCGCGGACCGCTCGATTCGCGAGCCGTATCTCGCGTGGTTGTCGAAACAGGGGCAGCTCCGTGACCGTTACCGGAAGGCGCGGGCGAGCAGAGGAGCAGAGGAGCAGAGGAGCAGAGGAGCAGCCGAACCATCTCCTCTGCCTCTCCGCTCCGCTACACCGCCATCGTCTTACGCCGTCTTCGCTGCCGACGCCGCGCTGTGGCTCTCGCATCACGATGAAGCGCTCGATGCTTATCGCGCGCTTGTCGCGCTTTATCCGGGAGAGCCGCAATACGCCGACCGGCTCGCTGATCTGACGCGTTCATTTGGACAGCAGTCGGATAAACTCTATGAGGAATCAGCGCGCGTGTTCGCGCAGATGGCCGACACTTATCCTGAAGATCACAGCTATCGAATCAAGGCGGGCGAGGTTTACGCGCAACTCGGCGACTTCAAACGCGCGGGCGAGCAATGGGACAGGCTAGCGCAGCTCGAGCCTGGTGAGCGCAACACATATCTGGAAGTCGCAACCGTCTACTGGGATTACTATCAATTCGATCAGGCAGTGCGGGTCTTGAAAGACCTGCGCTCGGTGAGTGGCGACCAAACAATCTACGCTTATCGGCTGGGCGCGGTCTACGAAGGCAAAGGCGACATTGACTCGGCGATTGCCGAATACGTGAAGGTGCTATCCGAGCCGGGCGAAGGACGCGACACGGCGACCAAGCGGCTCGCGCAACTTTCGAAGCGTTCCGGAGTCGTCGAGAAGATCGCGGCGGCTTACGAGAGAGAGCGCGCGGCTAATCCGAACGACTGGCAGTTGATCATCGGATACGCTTTTTATCAGGCCGAACGCGATCATCAAGCTGACGCACTGGCCACGCTGCGCACGCAGGTTGAAGCGTCGAGAGACGTCGCTTTTCTGGAATCGGTTCGCGACCTGTTTCGCGCGATACTTAGACCGGAAGACGAGCAGCAAGTAATCACCCGCTTGACGGCTGTAGCTAGAGATGAGCGCGAGGCAATGATGTATCGCTTGCAACTCGCTTCGTTCCTCGAACGGCACGGACAGGTTGATCGCGCGATTGGGATCATCGACAGGCTTGTCGCCGATTATCCGACCAACGTCGGAGTCGTCGAAGAGTCGGCGCAGTTCTACTGGCGCGCGGGGCTGCTGGATAAATCACTTGATCTTTATAAGCGTACGTTGGCGCGGGCGGCTGGCACAAACCGCCGAAGATTTGCGTTGCTGTTAGCGCGCAGGCAGATGGACGCGAATAAGTTAGCGGACGCCGAGTCAACGCTGCGCGGGTTCTACAACGAAGATCGGTCGGACACTGAAGTGTTCGGCGAGTTGGCTCGCACGCTTGGAGCGGAGAACAAGCTTGAGGATCTAGCAGCACTTTATCAGGATGCCTTCAAACAGGCTGTGGGAGCCGGTTTAGAGCGTGAGGAGACTAAATCGCGCGTCGCCGAACTTCGATTAGGAATGATTCGCACGCTAGATTCGCTGGCCAAGTATCAAGACGCCGTCGATCAGCACATCGAGATCATCAACGCCTTTCCCGAAGATGCGGACAAGCTTGCGACCGCGATTGACTACGCGGAGCAGCATGACCTGATTGACCGACTCATCGGCTACTACGAAAAGCTGTCCAAGGAATCTAGCAAGAACTATCGCTGGCAGCTCGTGCTCGGTCGAATCTACGAACGTAAAGGAAACCTGGCGGGCGCAGCCGAGCAGTACCGAATTGCAGTCTTGAACGAGCCCCAGCGTTCGGAGTTTCGCTTCACCCTTGCCTCGGTGCTCGCGAGACAACGCCGCTACGACGAAGCCATCGCGACGTTGCGGGAAGGCTGGACGCTTGCGGGTCGTGATCCGCAATGGCTGATCGAGGTCGCGCGAATTCAAGTTCAACAAGGTCAACGCGAAGATGCGTTGAAAACGATGCGCCAGGCGCTCGCCTCAAGAAAGAACACCACCGCTGAGGCTCAATCCAACATCGCCACAGTGCTCGCGTGGTGGGGATTTCACGGCGAGGCGGCTCGAATGTTCGAGCAGGTGTTTGCCGACCTGTCGAAGAAGATTGAAGCCGACGAGTACGTGCCGCCCGCCGGCATCACGAGCTATGTGAGAGCGCTCATTCGAAGCGAGCCGGCAAGCTCAGCTTATCAGAAGCTGGAACGCCTTCGCGCGCAGGCGCTGGCGATCGCCGAGAATAGCCAGGACTACAAAGCAAAGAACATCGTCGAAGCGATCGACTCGACCATCCGCACGGACTTCGGCAGAGGCGTGATTGATTATGCGACGACGGAAGACGCGGCGGCGCTCGGCTCGGCGATTCACGCTTCGATCGCGAAGCTGACGTTGTACTCCGACGCCGGATCGTTGCGGCGTTATCTCGGGATCGCGCGCGGGGCCGGGCTGGTCGACATTGAAGAACAGATACAGACACGGTTGAAAGACGCAGCTTTCGACGCCCGTCCGAAGAACTCGCCCGCCGTTACGCCTCAAGACTCGTCTTACTACAGCGAGCTCCGAGCGCTCGTCGCATTCTACGAGCGGCACGCTGCTTACGGGCGTGCGGCTGAGGCGTTGACTGCCGAGTTCCGGCGCGATCCTTACAAGAACCGCTTCGATTATCAGAATCAGATTGCAATCGAGTATCGATTGAGCGGCGATCAAAATCGAGAGCTTGAGTGGCTTCGCGCGGCGTATGGTGCCGCCTCAGGGGACCTGACGAACAATTACATCGACTGGGTGGATCGCTACCTGACGCTGCTTCACTCGACGGGCCAGCGCGGCGAGCTTCAACGGTTGGCTTCGACTTACAGCGCATATCAACTTCAGCTCATCAACTTCCTTATCGAGAAGAACGAAAAGCTGCTGGCGCTGGATGCCATTGACAACGCAAAGCAATCGCAAGCTTGGGTGAAGCAGCGTAGCGGCGAGGTAGGGTTCTTCCTAAAAGATACATCGCCCGAGAACGAGCCGTTCTTCAAGGAAGCACTCGACATCAAGCCCATCGGACAGATGCTGGGGCGGCGCATCGAGCGAAGCCGGGCGCTCGTTGGGGGCGACTGGTTCGTCGGCTCGCGTAACTACGGTTACTGGCTTGGGTTGGTAGGCCGGGAGATCGACAGCCGAAAGTACATCATCGGCGAAGTCGAAGGCCATCCATCGAGCGAGCGAGCCCAGTTAGAGCTCGCGGCATATTATCTCGACAAAAGAAACACCGCTCGCGCGGCTGAGCACGTGGCCGTCGCGAGTGAGCTTGCCCCAGGGGATCGAGACGTTGCGATTATGCGAGGCGCGGTTGCGTTTGCGAATCGTGATCGCAAAGCCGCGCTCGACGCTTGGGGCTCCATAGTGAGAGGGCGAGTAACGGTCGCCGACGCCCAGAGCTACTTGAAGGTGATGGCCGACAACGGCTTCTTGGTTGAGTCTCTGCCAACGCTTGAGAGTTTCCTCGTGTCGTTTGTGAATCGCGCGACTCGGGACAGGCGCACTTCGGATCGGGTCGAACAGGTCAAGCCTCTGGTTCGAGACCTCGCCGAGCGCGCCAGCCGCGATCCGAAGAGCCTGAACGACGTCGCGACGTTCTTTCAAAACGCGACGGGCAGCATGCCCAGTGACTTGACGATCGGGCGAATGTTGATTGAAGAGAATTTACTACCTGAAAACACGCTAGGCGGGATTTATCGCGGAGTTCATCAGCGACTGTCTGATCTTGCATCGTCAGTGTTTGGCACGCCCGCTTACGAGAACGGACACTACAACGGCACGGAGTTCGTCTATCCCGCGCGCGAGCTTTCGGAGTGGCGGAAGCGGCTGATCGATTATCTGATCCGCACGCGCACGTATGACGAAGCGCGACTGTTGATCGCGACGATAAAGCGCGAGCAGGCTGATCTGGAGCTTGCGCTCTCAAGCGAAGAAGACACCTCGACAGAGAACCGGTACGATTGGTTACCTCTCGCGTCAGCCTTGATTGAGCTTCGAGGCGGGCGCGATCCGTCAAAAGCTGTCGCCGAGCTGCGGCGTTATTGCGGACTGGAAAAGACAGAAGTCAAAGGTCGTAGGTCAGAGGTCAGTGAAGAGCAGACCGGGTTGCACGAGCGGTGCTTGAAGGCTTATGCGTTGCTGATCGCCGAACATCGAGAAGCAGACGCGGATGCCTTGCTCTACGATCGATACAGCAGAACTGTGCGAACGCGTTATGCGGATGATGCTAGCCTGGCAGGATTGGCGGAGATCGAGGCGCGCCGCGGGCACAGCAATGAAGCTTCGCGGTTGCTGAAGCTGATGGTCGAGCGCTCGACTGATAACTCTGGTGCGTTGCGACTTGCGGCGGAGACTGCGGGTCGAATCGGGCGATACGCGGATGCGATCGATTTCCGGGAACAAATTGCGCGCGCGGGTCCCGATGAAGCAACGAACAAACTCGAACTCGCGCGAGTCCTGGTCGCAGCAGGCAGGGGAGGTTATGCCGTCGATCAGGTCGCAGCGTTGATCACTGAAAGAGAGACTGCCAACATCGTTCGCGCGCAAGCGGCTGAAGTTCTTGCCGAGATCGTTCGGTTAGACCGCTCGCTCGCGTCGCGCGCAACCGCTGCCCTCGATCAGCGGGGAAGAGGCGATGCTTCAATGGCGCTTGCGCGAGCGGCGGTGAGCGAAGCGCTGGGAAATCGTGAAGAGGCAAGGACCGCACTTTCCGGCGTAAACGCAGGACCGCTCGCGGCAGTTGCCAAGCTGAAACTCGGCTTGCTTGCCCTTGCGGCGGGGCGCGACGCAGATGCGGCGGCGAGTTTCGAGCAAGCGATTTACCTGGACGCAGATGGAGCGATCGCCGACTCGATTGCGTTTCGCGCAGCAGGACCGCGATCGCAGTTGATAACCCTTTATGGAAAAACGGGACGAGATCTGGCGGCGATTCGACTCGCGGAAGCGGAACAACAGAATGCGCAATCTCCGATCAGCGCGGCGCTGAGAAAGGCGCTTTCATCGGGAGCCGAACAGAAAGCAAGCCAAGATACCGTGTCCTTCGAGCCCTCGCTTGAAGTCACGCGCTCGCGTACAGCGGGGATCAGAACGGTTGCGGAGTTGAGTGAGACCGCCGCCTCAGGTATTAGAGGCGAATTGTTGGCCTCGCTTGTCGAATCGTCGGCGAGGCTAGGTCAATATGATCGCGCGATGGCGATTGAGCGGTTGCGCGCGTTGGAGGCAACAAAGGCGGATGAGAAGGCTGCGATTGAGAAGCGACTGGCGGAAATTGCAGCAGTCCAACGAGCGTCGCAACTGAGGCTCGCGGTGATGACGCGGATCGATAAAGCCAACGCCACCGGGTCAATTTACGCGGCTCGGGTTTTGGGGAAGGAATAGACCGCGGATCGGACGGATTGAGCGGATTTACACGGATCAGATCCGTGAACAGCCCACGGCAGTGGGTGGACTGGAGTTTGGACATTTGAAGAGCGAAATACGACACAACTCAGACAACCTGAAAACCGCAGAATCCCACCTACGGCAGTGGGTGATGGATTGTTCAAGTACGACCTACAGAGAGAACGCTTGCTGGCCTGGAATCCCACCCACGGCAGTGGGTGGATCCTTCAGTTCCAGCCTACGCGAACAAACACACGACCTTTCTTCGACACGAACGTGGATGAGATTGGCGTCCGCAGATCAGAGGAGCCTAGCTCGCAGGCTGGGCTTGAACGATCCACCCACTCCCGTGGGTGGGATTTTCAATAGTCAGTGCGCGTCTGTTTGTAGGCGTTATATGAACGATCCACCCACTGCCGTGGGTGGGATTCGCAACTCAAAATGTCCAAACTCCAGACACGGATCAGATCCGTGATAATCCGTCTAACCAGTATAATCCGTGGTCGACTTCCAAACTTGAGGATTGCTTTATGAGAACGAAGAAGCTAATTCTGCTGATCGTTGTTGCGGTAGGGGCGCTGGCGCACCGATCTGACGGTCAGCAATCGCGCCCGCTCAACGAGCAACTCAAGTTAGCCGCGGCCATGCCGCGCGGGGCGATGCTATATCTTCAAGCCAACGACCTCGCGGGATTGATGAAGTCGTGGCTCGCATCGCCGGTGAGAGCGCAGTTTTATGACAGCGACAGCTTTGCGGCATTCCAAAAGTCGCGAGTCTATCTCAAGCTTCAAGATCGCAAGAAGGACTTCGAAAGCGCAATCGGT
>DATFWM010000117.1:0-5151 GCA_035259295.1 Blastocatellia bacterium
GCGCTTGCCGCTGGGCGATAACATTCTGCAGTGGGCGGCAGGTGATCGGCTGGTTTTCGCGTCGGAAAAAGACGGCTGGGCACACTTGTATTCAGTTCCGTCGAATGGCGGCGCTGAGACTGCTCTGACGCCGGGCAACTATGAAGTTGAGAACGTGGCGTGGTCTCCAGATCGATCCTACGTCGTCGTGGCATGTAACAAGGGAGACATAGATTTTCGACACTTATGGAAAGTGAGTGTCGCAGGCGGCGCGCCGCAACCGCTTACGAGCGGCAATAGCGTCGAGATGTTTCCGGTCATCGTTAGCGCAGGGAAACAGATCGCGTTCATGCATTCTACGGCGAACTATCCCTTCCTTCCATATATCGCGTCGTCCGAGGTGAAGGGCACCAGGATGTTGGCTCCGCAAGCGATACCGCGCGAGTTCCCCGCTGACCAACTAGTCGAGCCCGAGCAGGTAGTTTTCAAGGCGGCCGACGGGCTGGAAATTCACGGCCAGTTATTCAAGCCAAAAGGAGCCTCGGGGAAGAGGCCGGCGGTGATCTTCATGCACGGAGGACCGATTCGCCAGATGCTTTTGGCGTGGCATTACAACTACTATTACCACAACTCGTACGCGTTCAATCAGTATCTCGCCAGCCGCGGCTACACGGTCTTGTCGGTTAACTATCGCTCAGGCATAGGCTACGGTCGCGCGTTTCGTGAGGCAAAGCATCGCGGCCAGCGTGGCGCTTCCGAATACCAGGACATCGTCGCCGCAGGCAAGTACCTGCGGTCGCGGAGTGACGTTGATGAAAAGCGCATAGGCCTGTGGGGCGGGTCCTACGGAGGCTACCTGACGGCGATGGGATTAGCTCGCGATTCGGAGATGTTTGCCGCCGGAGTCGATCTGCACGGCGTTCACGATTGGAGCGCGCGCGTTGGTCGAGGTCCGGGCGGCTGGGGAACGCCGGAGTTGATCAAGTTGGCGCGCGAGTCTTCGCCGATCGCATCGGTCGACAAATGGAAATCGCCAGTGCTGTTGATTCACGGAGACGACGATCGCAACGTCGCCTTCAGCCAGACGGTCGATCTGGTGCGCAAGCTGCGCGAGCACAAAGTTCAATTCGAAGAGTTAATCTTTCCCGACGAGGTGCATGACTTCCTGCGACATGCGGACTGGCTGCGAGCTTATCACGCAGGGTCAGATTTCTTCGACAGGCATTTGAAATCGCCCAGCGAGGCAGCCGCGAAATAGTCGCCGGAACGATCTGCAATCCCGTTAGGAATGGAATGTTTATGGCACGCCGTCGCCCGATACTTTCTGGCTCCGCAGGAGCGTAACTGAGTTGCCCAGTTCGATTCACGCCGGCAGCACATACCACTCCTACGGAGTTCGTGTCGTCTCGATCGCTCCTAACTATAAACATATCACTCCTACGGAGTTGGAATTGCGGCCCGCGCGGCACTATTTCCTTCCAAGGAACCGGATTCTTGCGGTGAACACGCGGTGCTGCAGGCCGCCCGGCGTCAGGAAATGCGGCGAGTCGATGTTGTTGTTTATCCCCGAGGGATTGCTGCGTCCCGTTACGTCTTCCGATCCGCCCCTGAGCGCCCATTGCATCCCGAACGCTCTAAACCGGCGTTCAATGTGCACGTTCAGCGAGAAGTATGCCGGCAATCGCCGCGAGTTTGGCTGTCCCACAAGCTGCTGATATTGATTGACCAGGGTGAAAGGGAACCCATCTCGCCAATCTAGCGCATACCCGGCCTCGAACCCCTTGAACATCGGCAGCCAACCTCGCGATATGAATCGATTCGGAGAGTCCCAGGGCAGGCGACCGGCGGCTTGCCGGCTTAGAATCAACTCATCGACCTTGAAATCAAGCGCTGCATTTGAGCGAGCACGAGATCTCACGTAAGAAGCGAACAGATTGTAGCGCTTGGCGAACGTTCGACGCGCGGTCACTTCAAACGAATCATAACGCTCGCGCCGAATATTTTGAAGGTTATAGACATTACTCGAGCCGCTTGAGCCTTGATTGTCGAAGGCGAACCCGCGCCATCCGCGCTTTTCCAAAAACTCGACGCGCAAGAAAACCGAAGCCGGAAGCTTGCGCTCGAGCCCGACGCTCCAATTGAGCACGCGCGATGGTTTCAACTCGCGATCGGCGACTGCGAACGAAGTCCGAATCGGCATGCTCCTCAGAGTCCCGTCCTTATTGTAAAAGGTGTCCACTCGCTGACCGGCGAGAGGGCGAGCGATCAGCTCAAGAGGCGTCCCGTCGCTGAACAACCCGATGCCCACTGCAAGCTTGGTCTTTGCGTCGCCAGTCAAGACGTAGGTCGCAGCGATGCGAGGTGACAAAGACACGCTGCGCACTATTTGATCCCAATCCATCCTCACTCCGCCTTCCAACAGCAATCGATCCGAAGGCGACCATCGGTCCTGCCCGTATGCTGACACTTCGGAATTCGGTCGTTCAAACCGAGCGCTGTCAAGGAAGCTGACCGTGCGAGCCAGGCTCCCGTCCTCACGCAGAACGGATATCGTTCGCCGCGCAAAGAACTGATCGTAGTTGATCCGGTCGATGTCAGCACCAAACTTCACTTCGTGCCTCCCACGCCAATGAAAGGTCGGCAAGGTGAGTCCGGCGATCATCTGCGATCGCCGCGCGTGCCCGCGACTCAACTCGAAGAAATTCCCGCGCGCACCTTCCGGTGTTATCACATAATCCGCATTACCTAACGGAAACTTGCGTGAGCTGAACTGATTTACTCCGAAGCCGATTTCCAGCAATGCGCCGCTGGATAGATAAGCCTGATCTTTAACCGAGATCAAATAGGCAGAGTCCGTTCTGTTCAAAGTGCTCTCAAGCGGACGGAAGCGTGAGAGGCCGAAGTTTGGGGCGCGGAACCGGTTGACTAGGAGGCTCGCGGTGAGGATGTTGCGGTTGCTCAGGTTCACCTGCGCCTTAGCCAGATTGCTGATCCGCCAGTTGGAATTTCGATCAGCCCCCGAAGGCAGCGCCTCGACGATGTTGAGCTTGTATTCGGCGTCGGCCGCCTCAAAGAACCATGCGCGGCCGTTTCGAAACGGGCCGGAAAATGTCGCGCGCGGAGTCCAGTCCCGGAAGTTCAGCCCCTTGCGATTCTGAATCGTCGGAAAGAAGTTGGTCGCCGAGAATCGGTAGCGGTCATCACCCATTCCGGTTGTGAGGCCGATCACTCCTCCGGAGGCTTTTCCATATTGCGCCGGATAACGGCCGCTTTGAACATCGATGCCGCGAAGCGCGTCGGCGCTGACTCGCAAATCCAGCATCCCAGTTACTGGATGAGTGATGTTGAACCCGTCGAGCTCATCGAAGACCTGCCGGGTTTCAGACCCGCCGACGTGGACTTGCCCGGTCGGGTCTTGAACCACACCTGGAATGTACGGCAGCGCGTTTCGAATATCACGGCTGGTCGTATAGGGAAGGTTTATGATTTCGAGATAATCCAAACCGTCACCGGCTGTTGTCTTCTGGGGTTCAATCTCCTTGGGCGTGACGCTCACGTTCACGGTCTCGGCGAACTCTTGTTGATGATAAAGCGTGACCTCCAAGTTCAACGACTCGTTGAAATTCACGTCGTTGATGGTTGCTGCGTAGAAGCCTTCTTTTTCCGCCTTGAGCTGATAGTTGCCGATTTCGAGGCCGGCGACTTCGCACTTGCCGGCGTGATCTGTCTCGCACTTGAGTGTTGCACCTTCGGCACGTGTTAGAGTGATGTGCGCCGACGCAACTGCGACTCCGTTTTCGTCAACAACCGTAACAATCAGCTTTTGATTCTGTGGCGAGGCTCCCAAGTACTTGGCGAGCGCGGCCTCTCTCACCGCAGCAAATATTATTAGAAGCGCAACCACCGCGTGACAGATACTGCAACAAATCCGTTCCCGATCCATTGATTCTTACTATCGCGCAATCCCACAAGCCGAACAAGTCTCGCCGGTATGGAAGAAACCCGCGCCGCTCGTGTCTAATACTAAATGAAGCGTAAAGCCGGCGAAGCTGATGGGCGTTCTGGAAACCGATAGAGAGCGAGAAGTCGTGCGCGCAGCGCAGCGTGGTGATCACGCCGCGTTCAAGATGTTGTACGAGCGATACCGCGATCGCGTGTACAACCTCGCTTTCTACTCACTGGGTCACGCCTTGTGGGCCGAGGACGTGCTCCAGATTGTCTTCATGAAGATATATAGAGGGCTGTCCGACTTTCGTTACGAAGCAGAGCTTGCGACCTGGATCTACCGCATTACTCTTAACGAATGCCAGAACCAGCTTCGGCGGCGGGGCGTTCAGCACGTCCCGTTGGAGGAAATCCTGGGCAAAGATGAAGAATCGAACGCGGACTTGTTGCCCGAGGCAGAGCATCTCGAGCGCGAACGACGGCAGATTATTCAGGATGCTGTGTTGGAGTTGTCGCCGAAGCTGCGAGCGGTAGTCGTGCTGAAGTACGTCGAGGGACTCTCGTACGACGAGATCGCGCGAGTGCTTGAGTGCGCGCCAGGCACGGTAGCTTCGAGGTTGAACCGCGCCCTCGCTGAGCTTGAAGCTCGATTGCACCCGCTCAGGCGAGTGTTATGATGAGCCCGTTGCATAACGTACCACCTTGGCAGATTGATTGGAGTTACACTTATGAGATGTTGGCGTTTAGACGTTAGCCGTAACTTCTCGCGCTATCTGAGCGGTGAGTTGTCACCACGCGAGATAAAGCGACTCGAGGATCATCTTCTTGACTGCGGCTTGTGCCGCGCGAAGCTGGCCCGGCTGCGCACCGGCCATCGCTTCGCAGCGCAACTGCCGCCGGAAATACCGCGGCGCGATGTGTGGCCCTCGATCGAGGCCGGGATCGCGTCTGAGCAGTCCGAACGCTTGATCAAACGAGATCGAGCATGGCGTCGGGCCGTGGCACATCCCGGCTTTGCAGTCGGAGCGGTAGCGATCGCGCTCGTGCTGTTAGCACTGCTTGTCATCGCGAATAGGCGCTCTTCAAGTGGGCAGCAAGGGACCGGATTGATCGCGGATGCTTTCGAGCTGAGAGATTTTCATCGCGTATCGATCGCCGACATCGAACGCAACACGGAGCCTCACGTTGTCGCGGAAGGCTACGTCAGCGAGGTGCGTATAGATAATG
>DATFWM010000118.1:0-5692 GCA_035259295.1 Blastocatellia bacterium
CGATGGCAGTCATCCTGGAAACTCGACTCACGAAGCAGGAAATCTTCGCGCTCTATTGCAACGACATTTATCTTGGGCAGAGCGGGACCTTTGCGATCAATGGTGTGGCGCAAGCAGCGCACGTATACTTCGACAAGGAACTAAGCGAGCTAACTCTCGGAGAGACGGCTTTTCTGGCCGGCTTGATTCACGCGCCGAATCGTTATTCAGCTTACCGAGATCCGGCGCGGGCACTCGAGAGACGAAACGCAGTGCTTGACGGGATGGTCGAGACCGGAGCAACGACTCACGAGAGGGCCGAAGCGGCAAAAGCAGAGCCGCTTCAGATCAAGAAGCACGCGACGCAGGACGATTACGGCGCCAGCTACTTTATTGACTACGCGCAAAGATTCGCAGACGAGCGTTGGGGCGCCAGTCGGAGGGCTACCCAAAGAATCACGACGACGATGGATCCGCGGCTTCAGCGCGCCGCTTACTTGGCGGTCAAGCGGCAGACAGAGAAGCTCGATCGATTTGTCGCTCGTCCAACGCATAAGGGTGACGCGCCCGAAAAAGTGCAGGGGGCGCTGGTTGCGATAGACGCGCACACCGGCGAAGTGCTGGCAATGGTGGGAGGTCGTAGCTACGACGAGAGTCAGCTCAATCGCGCAACCGACGCGAAACGACAACCAGGCTCTGCGTTCAAGCCATTCGTTTATGCGACAGCGCTTAGCACGCGCTCATACACCGCGGCCAGCTTAATTTCAGACAGGCCTCGAACCTTTACCTACGACAACGGGCGATCTCAGTACGCGCCAAGCGATTATCACGGCGGCTTCACGAATCGCGAAGTCACACTTCGCGAAGCATTGACGCGTTCGCTCAATGTGCCGACGGTTGCGCTGGCAATGAGCGTGGGGCTCAGCAACGTTGCGTCGGTGGCTGAAAGGAGCGGACTTGAAAAGCTGCGCGTCTATCCTTCGATGGCTCTTGGCACGAGCGAGGTAGCGCCGCTGGAGTTGGCCAGCGCGTACACCGCTTTTGCAAACGCCGGCACGGCGCTTCGACCGATTCCAATAAAGAGCATCGAGGCGGCGGACAGAGAAACACGAACCGAACAACTACACGCATCGAGCGAGTCAGCATTCTCGCCGCAAGTCGCTTACTTGATGACTAGCTTGTTGCAGTCGGTGGTTGAAGAAGGAACCGCGTCAAAGTTGCGGGCGATGGGACTAAAAAGCGCGATTGCCGGCAAGACCGGAACGTCGAGCGACGGTTGGTTCGTCGGCTACACACCGAAAATCGTTTGCGCGGTTTGGGTGGGACTGGACGACAATCGCGACCTCCGAATGAAAGCCTCCGATGCGGCGCTTCCGTTGTGGGCCGATTTCATGAAGCGCGCGCTCGATCTTCGCCCCGAGCTTGGAGGCGAGTCATTTCCGATGCCTGGAGGAATTGTCGTTGCCAATATTGATCCAAGAACTGGTTGCCTGGCGCGTTCCGAATCCAGCGAATCCAGGCAAGAAATATTTATCGCAGGAACTGAGCCGATGTCGCCCTGTTTCGAGGAAACAGTCGCGAATACCGAGTCTACTCCAGGACAAGATGAGTCAAAACCTGCCGAGGTTTTGACGATGGATAAAGAAGCGCAGGACGAGAGCTACGATAAGATCACGGTTGAGGTATGTGCTTTAACGGGATTGCTTGCGTCGCCCTATTGCCCGCGCACGGAGAAGAAGACGTTTGAGCTCGGCAAGGAGCCCGTTCGCATGTGCGGTCCTGAATTTCATCGGAACCCATAGCCATCCAGATGTGCTCGAAGCTCGCTACGAGGTAAGAACCCGTGTAGAATGTAACCGAGTCTCAGACAGCCGGAATTACAACCTTTTTGGATCGCCGATGAATCTCATTAGACGATTATCGGATTCAATTCGGAGGTTTATATGAATGGATTCACTAATTTAGCAAAAAGCGCCAGCGCGGTGGCACTGATAGCGATGCTCGTATTGCCGATCAGCGTCCTCGGTCAGACGCGGGTCGTGGCTCCGAAAAATCCCTACAGCATTGATAAAGACTTGCAGCTTGGACAGCAAGCCGCCTACGAGGTCGAGCGGCAACTGCCGATCCTTCGCGACAGCGAGATCCAATATTACGTCGAGCGAGTCGGCCGTCGCCTGGTCGAGGGGATTCCTCCCGAGTTTCAGCACCCGCAGTTCCGGTACGGCTTCAAAGTCGTAGATACCCGCGACGTAAACGCGTTTGCATTGCCCGGTGGGTTCACTTACGTCAATCGAGGGTTGATCGAGGCCGCGCACAACGAAGGCGAGATGGCGGGCGTAATCGCGCATGAGCTCAGCCACGTCGCCCTGCGTCACGGAACCGCTCAAGCTGCGAAGGCCCAAAAGTATGCCGTTGGCCAGGTCGCCGGGCAGATCCTTGGCGCCATCATTGGCGGCGGACTCGGCGGCGTTGTTGCGCAAGGCAGCCAGTTGGGAATCGGCGCGTACTTTCTAAGGTTCAGCCGCGAGTACGAGCGGCAAGCGGACATACTCGGCTCGCATATTATGGCGAATGCCGGATATGACCCGCACGATCTCGCGAATATATTCAGGACTCTTGAACGCATGGGCGGCAGCGGCGGGCCGCAGTGGTTAAGCGATCACCCAAACCCCGGCAATCGGTACGACTATATCAATCGAGAAGCCGACGCGCTGCACGTCTCGAATCCCACTCGCAACACAAATGATTTCACTCGGGTGCAAGCGATGTTGCGCGGCATGCCGCGCGCTCGCTCGATGCAGGAAATCGGCCGAAGCGGCGAACGCTATCCCGATCAACGCTATCCCGATCAACGCTATCCCGATGAGTATGGCCGACGGCCTACCGGTCGAGTTGAGTACCCCTCTTCGAGCCTTCGGACCTACAATGCCAGCTTCTTCCGGCTTGCAGTACCGGACAATTGGCGCGAGATGACCTCGGGTGACAACGTGACTTTTGCTCCAGAGGGCGCTTACGGCCAAGCGCAGGGTCAGTTTGTGTTCACTCATGGCATTCAGGTTGGGACTGCTCGCGTCTCGGGCAGATATTTGCAAGACGCGACTGATCAGTTGATAAACGGCTTGGCGCAAGGCAATCCAAACTTGCGCAGATACGGCGGGTATCGTCGCGAGTACGTCGGGAGGCACGATGGCCTTTCGGTTTCACTGAGCAATGTCTCAGAAGTGACTGGTCGCGCCGAGATAGTCACGGTGTACACGACGATGTTGCGAAGCGGCGACTTGTTCTATATCTTTGCGGTCGCCCCACAGAATGAGTATCAGAACTACGAAAGAACCTTTCGAAGCATTCTGCGCACGGTCGAGCTGAACGATTAAGTGAATTTAGGCGAGTGGCGCGTACTTTAGTCTGCGGGCAATCCAGGCGATCCAAATTAAACCTGCAACACAGACCAAAGTCTGTGGTCGCGCAGACTGAAGTCCGCGCCACTCGCTGTCCCCAAAGTAGCACAGACTTTAGTCTGTTAGTCCGGCGCCCAAGCATGCAGACTGAAGTCTGCGCTACTTCTGCGGAAGAGGCGGCTCCGAAAGCGTGCAGTCAACGCTCAGCGATCTCAAAAATTCCAGTAAGTCGCGACGCTGTTCGGGCGTGATGGTTCGCTTTTCTAGGTTCTTCTTGTCAAGATATTGATTCGGCTTGCCTCCGTTCAGCATCAAATCTACCGCGTCCTCAAGAGTCGCAACGCTGCCGTCGTGGAAGTACGGCGCTGATTTGGCGATGTCTCTCAGCGTCGGCGTCTTAAACGCCCCGGTGTCCTCGTCCTTCTTCGTTGCGTTGTAACGCCCTTTGTCAGGCTCGGGCGCGTCCATGCCTATCCCGACATTGTGAAACTGCTGATCGGTGAGCAGCACTCCGTCGTGGCAGTTATTACACTTTGCGTTCTTGAAGACGTCCCATCCGCGCTTGGCTGATTCGGAGACTGCAGACTGATCACCGGCTTGCCAGCGATCCCAACCCGTTGCGCCGGTGGGATCACCGCTGATGATCGTGCGCTCGAAGGAGGCGATTGCCTGCATGATGTTCTCTGCCGTTGCATCGCCGCCGAACACTTTGTGGAACTGAGAATAGTAGCCCTCCAGCCCGTTGATTTTCGCGACTATCTCCGACTCGTGGTCCTTGGCGCCCATGTTGCCGCCCTGCCACGCGGCCATAGCTTGCTTTTCAAGCGAAGGGCTGCGGCCGTCCCAGTAAAACATCTTGTGATAGCCGATATTCCATAGTGCGGGGCTGCTGCGCGGCAACTGTTTGTTGAAAGCGCCAATGGCCTTCGGCAGCCCATCGGTTAAGCCGTGCTCGCACACGTGACACGAATAACACGAACGCGACTCGTCACCGCTTAGGCGTTTGTCGAAGAACAACTGTCGTCCGAGTGCGACCCTCTCCGGAGTCATCGGGTTGTCGGCGGGAATCTCCATTGGCTCATAGCGCGTGAGTTGCTGTGGGAGCGGCTGGATCTCAGCCTTGAACTCCGTAGTCTCTCTTTTAACGCACGCGAAAACTGAAAGCAAAAACAGCAAAGTCAGCGTCGTCAATTCGATTCTCTTTTTCATGGGAGCCTCCTGTGAATTCAACTACCATTAACACGCTTCGTGACACTTGGTGCCTTTGGTGGCCCGCGGGTCTCCTCGCCACAAGGTGTCAAAGGCACGAAGAGACACTATAGGGCAGCACCGGAACGCCTAAGTGCGGACCTGGATTGTTAAGCGCCGTGCGTAGCGCCAGTTCAACCGCCGCACGCGTATCCTCAGGCGCGAGTATCGCATCCACGAATCCGCGCGCAGCTGCAAAACGCGGGTCCAACTCTCGTTCGTACTTTTCGCGTACTCGTTCCATCTCGGCTTGCATCTTCTCGTCTGGCTCTAAGCCCTGGCGTTCGAGCTTATCGAGTTCCGCGCTGAACAGCGCCATCACAGCGGAGTCGCCTTCCATCACGCCCATTCTGCCCGTCGGCCAGGTGAATATGAAATCAGGATCGAAGCCCTGGCCGGCCATCGCGTAGTAGCCCGCGCCCGACGCGTGATTGATCGTCAGCACCAGCTTGGGAACTGTCGCAGTAGCCATCGCTTCGACGAAGCGCGCTCCCGCCCGAATGATTCCCGAGTGTTCGGCTTCGGTACCGACCATGAAGCCGGATACGTCTTGCAAGAACAGCAGCGGGGTCTCATGCCGGTTGCAGGTCTCGATGAAATAAGCGACCTTCTCAGCGGAGTCTGTGTAAATTATGCCACCGAACTTTGGACCGGACGCTCCACGAAGCAGCCCGCGCTGATTCGCAATTATGCCGACCGGTATGCCTTCGATCCGCCCGTAGCCGGTGATCATCTCTTTCGCGTAATCTGCCTGGAACTCGTCCAGCTCGCCGCCGTCGAGCAAACAATCGAGCACGTCGCGCATATCGTAGGGCAGCCGATGATCCGCCGGGATTATATCGTACAGATCGTCGAGGGCCCGTAGAGCAGGCAAAGGCTCTCTGACCTGCACTCTGGGCGTCTGTGGTGGTGGAAGCTCGGTTACGAACTCACGCAGCTTTGCGATACATTCTTCGTCGTTCTTTGCGCGAAAGTGGGCCACGCCCGAGACCTCATTATGTGTAAGCGCGCCGCCCAGCGTTTCGCTGTCAACTATCTGGCCTACCGCCCCTTTAACCAGATTCGGT
>DATFWM010000119.1:0-13046 GCA_035259295.1 Blastocatellia bacterium
TGGGCTGAGAATAAAGTCGCGTTCAACGTCGCGATCCATCTTCTCGAACGGCTGTCCGGTTGAATCCGCCAGGATTCGAGACAGCAGCGTTCGCATTCGCAGCAGTTCTTCCGCGTAGATCTTTACGTCCGTGGCTTGGCCCGCCACTCCCTCGACTGACGGCTGATGGATCACGATTCGAGAATTTGGCAGCGAGTATCTCTTTCCCTTGGCGCCTGCGGCCAGCAGTATCGCGCCCATTGAAGCCGCTTGTCCCATACAGATCGTGGCAATGTCAGGCTTGATAAACCGCATCGTATCATAAATAGCAAGCCCGGCGGTGATCGAGCCTCCCGGACAATTGATGTAAATCGAAATCTCCCTCTCTGGATCCTCCGATTCCAGAAAGAGCAATTCTGCAACCACTATATTCGCGACGCCCTCGTCGATGTCCGTGCCGAGAAAAATTATGTGCTCCTTCAACAGCCGAGAATAAATGTCGTAATGTCGTTCACCCCGACCGGTTGTATCAATGACGGTTGGTATTAAAGCCATGGCATTTTGTCAATTTGTCATTGGTCATTTGTCATTGGTCGTACGCGAATAGCAAATGACCAGGGACAAATGACCAATGACAATTCAAAATCTCAAGATCGCGCCGACGCCCGCGTCAGCCAGCTTCGCCGCCGCCTCGCCCGACACGAGCTGAACTTTGCCTCCCCTATCAAGCACTCGCCGGGAAGCCCGGTTGATTAAGTCCGGAGCCGGCTCAAGTCTCCCTCCGCAGAACGAGCATTCGCCATTGCCCTCCGCAACCAGCACGTGGCACGAGCTGCATTCCTTTCCTTCGGCTCGAAAGTCTCGCGCGACGACTAGCCGGTAGACTCTTCCTTCGTGGATCGCCCCCAACGTATCGATCACTCCTAGCACCGCCCGGTCAGCCTTCATGGCGGCAGTGATCAGCGAATCAACGATCTTGCCTTCGTCTTCTTGCTCGGCCCGTTCCTGGACCGACCGCAGCTCTGAGGCGAGCCGTCCGTTGCCCGCATCAACAGGCGCTGAGATTGCGCCGATGATCATCTGCTGTATCCTCTTCGGAAGCTCGGCTGTAAACACCGAAGTCGCCTCCACCGGCCCGCCAATTACGATCCTGTTCAGCTTCGTTCGATCGACGATCGAAGTCAACTCATCGGCAACCCGCTTCGCGTGCCACTGGACATGTTTGGTGTGGTCGCGCTCCATGTGCGCTTGCGACCAAATGTGATCTGTGCCCGTGGTTACATGCTTGTTTGGTACTTCCGACAGAACCTCCGTCTGCTGTTCGATGCCCCCCGCGTCGGCAACCAGTATTCGCGCGCGCTGCTTATCGATCAGCACAACGCCGTAGCGATCGTGCTCCTCGATCACCTCGAGCAGCGGCCTGACCCAGGGCTGCGGTGACCATCGCGCTCCGTTCGGTAATTCAACTTGCAGTTCACGCTGCCACCAGAAATCCTGCTTCGAGTCGCTGAACACCACCAGAGCCTTTCCCTTCGGCACATAGCTCTTGAGAAACTGCCTTACGCGCCGGCATTCGGCTTCGAATCTTTGCCTGCTTCCATCATTCGGGTTCACGTTCTCGGCGACCTGCCGGAATAAGCTTTCGACTCTCGTTTCGAAGCCCCGGTTGAGATTGGCTGCGTCCGATTGATCAATGTTCACATAGAGACTAAGAACCATTGAGTCGGGACCAGACGGATAATGCTGCAACTGGCGTATGTCGTCGTTCGAAATCATGTCCGTTCCTCCCATGCCCTCGCCAGGTTTGAAAGTTCACTGCGTATGAATGCGCCACGATACTCTCGGGTTAAACTTGCACGGTCTGCGTCAAGATTCGCTCGCCGCGAAGACTTCTTCCGGCGAGATTGGCGCGCCATCATCAAAGCCGGCATCCGGGGAGTCGGCGGCTAGAAGAAAAAACTCGGTCGCGCCTTGACTGCCGACCGCGCTGCTGATTTTGTCCAGCAAAGAATGTGTCAATCGCGCGGGCAAGAAAGTGATCAAATCCGGGTTGCGTTCTTTGTAACGCGCCAGCGCGTCCTCGTTGGGCCACAACGGTATGCGTCGTTTCCCGTCCACGTCCTCTGTAAAGAACTCACCGTTGGCGCGTCGCATGACCAACATCTCGCTCATCAGATGTGACCTCCGCTGCTGGAATTCATGATAGCACCGATGATCGCCTGCCGCTAACGGGTCGCTTCAGCTTCAGCGGCCAGCGGAGCGGTCGAAAATGTTATCTCGCCCCCCGACAAGCTCGCTCGCACCAGAGAATTGTCCTTAACTTCCCCTTTTAAGATCAATCTCGAGAGCGGCGTCTCGATCTCGCGTTGGATGGCGCGCTTCAAAGGACGAGCGCCGTATACCGGGTCGTAACCGGTTGACGCGAGATGTGTCTTCGCTTCCTCCGTGAGCTCGAGTGTGATTCGACGCTCAGCAAGTCGCGCCCGCAGTCGATCGAGTTGTATCTCGACGATCTTCTTCAAATCTTCCTCGCTCAGCGAGTGAAACACTATGATTTCGTCCACCCGATTTAGAAACTCCGGCCTGAAATGATGCCGCATGGCGTCAAGCACGCTTTCCTTCATTCCCTCATACTGGTCGCCCTGAAGCTGGCCGCTATACTCCAATATCAAATGGCTGCCAATGTTGCTGGTCATGATTATGATCGTGTTTTTGAAATTCACGACGCGGCCCTGGCCATCGGTCAACCTACCGTCGTCCAGTATCTGCAGCAACACATTGAACACGTCGTGATGGGCCTTCTCGATTTCGTCGAACAGCACGACGGAATAGGGCCGACGGCGAACCGCTTCACTTAACTGCCCTCCTTCTTCGTAACCTACATAACCGGGAGGGGCGCCGATCAATCGAGCCACCGTGTGCTTCTCTTGGTACTCGGACATGTCTATGCGAATCATCGCGTGCTCGTCGTCGAATAAGAATACCGCGAGCGCCCGAGCGAGCTCTGTCTTTCCTACGCCCGTCGGCCCGAGAAAGATGAACGAGCCGATGGGCCGATTGGGATCCTTGAGCCCCGAGCGCGCGCGAATCACTGCGTCCGCGACCGCGCTTACCGCCTCGTCTTGCCCGACTACTCGGTTGTGCAAATGCTCCTCAAGGGAAAGAAGCTTCTGTAGCTCGCCTTCCAAAAGCTTCGAGACCGGAACGCCGGTCCATCGGCTCACAACCTCGGCGATGTCCTCTTCGTCGACTTCTTCTTTTAGCAACCTGCCGCGCCTGTGGTGCTGATCGAGTCCATCTTCGTACTCGCGCAATTGCTTTTCGAGCTGCGACAATTTGCCGTACTGCAGCTCGGCCGCGCGGTTGAGGTCGTACTCGCGCTGGGCCTGTTCGATTGCGACCTTTGTCTGCTCGATCTGCTCGCGAATAGAGCGAATCTTTTGCACCTGTTCCTTCTCGGCCTGCCATTGAGCCTTGAGCTGATCGGCGTTAGCCCTGAGGTCGGCAAGTTCCTTCTCCAGTTTTTCGAGGCGCCCGCGCGAAGCGGTGTCGGTCTCTTTCTTCAAAGCCTCGCGTTCGATTTCGAGTTGCATCACTCGACGCAGGATCTCGTCCAGCTCGGCGGGCATCGAATCTATTTCGGTCCTTAGCTTTGCCGCAGCTTCGTCTACCAGGTCGATCGCCTTGTCCGGCAAGAAGCGGTCTGAGATGTACCTGTGCGACAAGACCGCAGCTGAGACCAACGCAGAATCTTTGATGCGAACGCCGTGGTGAACTTCGTAGCGCTCTCTCAAGCCTCGCAGAATCGAGATCGTATCTTCAACGCTGGGCTGATCCACAAGCACCGGCTGAAAGCGCCTCTCGAGCGCGGCGTCTTTCTCGACGTGCTTGCGATACTCGTCGAGCGTCGTTGCGCCGATGCAATGCAGCTCACCGCGTGCGAGCATTGGTTTAAGCAGGTTCGAGGCGTCGACCGCGCCTTCTGCCGCTCCCGCGCCGACGATCGTGTGCATCTCGTCAATGAACAGAATAATCTCGCCTTCCGAAGCCTGAATCTCTTTGAGAACGGCCTTGAGACGCTCTTCAAACTCGCCGCGGTATTTGGCGCCGGCAACCAGCGCGCCCATATCAAGCGCGACGATTCGCTTGTTCTTCAAAGTCTCGGGCACGTCGCCTCGAACGATTCGCTGCGCAAGTCCCTCGACTATTGCCGTCTTGCCCACGCCGGGCTCGCCGATCAACACGGGATTGTTCTTGGTTCGCCGCGAGAGCACCTGGATGACTCGCCGAATCTCGTCGTCACGACCGATCACCGGGTCGAGCTTCCCGCTGGCGGCCATCTTTGTAAGATCGCGTCCGTAACGTTCGAGCGCTTCATAGGTGGCTTCGGGATTCTGCGAAGTGACGCGCTGGTTTCCGCGCACTTCCATCAGCGCTTTTTCGATCCGGTCGCGACTGGCGCCCGCGGTCTTCATCGCCCGCGCGCCCGGCCCGGCGTCCTCGATGATCGCGAAAAGCAAGTGTTCTACGCTTATATATTCGTCCTTGAGTTTCTTGGCTTCGTCCTCGGCGGCAACGAAGACCTTGTTCAGCCGAGCTGTGATATAGACTTGATCGACCGGCCCCGACGGACCGCTTACTTTTGGTATTTTGTTTATCTCGCGCTCGACTGCTTCTTTCAACGTATCCACGAGTACGCCCGCTCGTGCCAAGATCGAAGGCACCAGCCCGCCCTCTTGATCGAGCAGCGCGTAGAGCAAGTGCTCGACTTCGATTTGCTGATTGCCGAATCTGGTCGCCAGCGTTTGCGCGCCGCGGACGGCTTCTTGTGCTTTCTCGGTGAATCGATTTATGTCCATAACCACCTCCCAGGTTCTGAGTTCAAGCTTTAGCTTGCGTTCTGAGGAAAAACCCGCAAGCTAAAGCTTGAACTCAGAACCTGATCGCGAATCACGTTTCACTCCTCGGTTTAAAGCCGCTGACTTTCGCCAACTCCTCGTAGAGTTTCTTCTCGCGATCAGTCGGATTCGAGGGCACGACGATTTTCAACTTAATGTACTGATCGCCGCGCCCACCCCCTTGCTTATTCAATCCTTGTCCTCTAAGCCTGAGCCGTTGGCCACCCTGAGCGCCCGCCGGCACCTTCGTTTCTCCCTTCCCATCGATGGTCGGCACCTCGATAGCTGCGCCAAGAACTGCTTCTGACGGTGTGATTGGTACCTCCGCGGTAAGGTCGTCGCCGGAAACCGTGAAAAGGGGATGGGGCTTGACTCTCAAAGTTATGAACAGGTCACCGGGTTCGGCCCCGGCCGCGCCTGGTTGCCCGTGCTTGCTCACTTTAATTACTGAACCGTCTCGCGCCCCCGGTGGTATGTTCACGTCCAGTGTTCTGGGGCTCAGAACTTGTCCAGCGCCTCTGCAGGTAGTACAAACCACTCCGCTCGACATTCCGCTTCCGTTACAAGTGTGGCAAGGCCGCGCGCCCTGAAGGGTGATCCTATGCCGTCCGCCGCGATGGGCGTCCTCAAGCAAGATTCCCATCTCGGCCTCGGCGTCCTGACCGCGCGCCGCTCTCGTTCGAGCCGAGCGTCGATCGGTTTGGCTGGCCGACCGTCCGCCGCCAAAGAGCGTCTCAAAGAAGTCGCTGAAGCCGCCCCCGCTAAAAATCCTGCCCAAGTCGTCGAACTGAACATTGACTCGCCCCCAACCGGGAGGCGGCGTGAACTCCGCTCCGTCTTTCCAGTTCGGGCCGAGTTGGTCGTAGCGCATGCGTTTTTTCGGATCGGACAGAACCGCATTGGCCTCGTTGATCTCCTTGAACTTCTCCTCGGCAACCCTATCTCCGGGGTTGACGTCCGGGTGATACTTCCTGGCAAGCTTTCGATAGGCCTGGCGGATTTGCTCATCTGTCGCATCTCGTTTCACGCCGAGTAGCTCATAATAGTCTTTGAACCTCACCGCCATCTGTTTCCCAATGAACAACCCGCAGATCGAAATCTACGATGTAGCTAGCATAAAATATGAGCGAACTATTGTCAAGTTTTTACTCGCGATGGCGACAAGAATGCCTAGAGCTGTCGAGGAGTACACCAGCTATGTCTTTGGTGGCTAGTGAGCTGTCCTCATAGTGATAGACTGTATCAGAGTGGTTGATGTATTCTTAGCTGACAGACTCGCGGAAGCGACAAAGGAGGTGTTGTTATTCCCAAGGAAGAAATGATCCCTGTTGAGGGGACCGTGATCGACTCTCTGCCCAACGCGACTTTTCGAGTGCAGATCGGCGAAGGCCATGAAATACTCGCACATCTGTCAGGAAAAATGAGAAAGAACTTCATAAAGGTTCTGCCTGGAGATAAGGTGACCGTAGAGCTTTCGCCCTACGATCTGACGAAGGGCCGAATAACCTACAGGCATCGAAGCTAGCTCGAAAACTAGCGAAGCGAAATCTTTCTGATGACGAAGTTTTCGTAGTCCGCTACGTACAGAATCCCACGCGCGCGATCTATTGCGAGACCCCGGGGCTGAGCGAATCTGGCGTCGATGCCCGCGCCGTCGCGAAGCTTCACAGCGCCTCCGCCAGCAAGAGTCGTTACGTTGCTGGCCGGGTCGATGCGCCGAATGTCATTCAATCCCAGTTCGGCGGCGTAAAGTACGCCATCCGAATCCAGCGCCAACCCAATGGGCCGACTCAATATCGCATCACCTCCCGGACCGTCCACGATGCCGCCGTCTCCGCCGCCTGCAAGCGTGCTGACACGGCCGGTTGAAAGATTGATCTTTCGGATCCTGTTGTTGTTGGTGTCCGCCACAAACAATGTACTGCCGTCGGCGGAAATCACCAGGCCGGTGGGAGTATTGAATCGGGCATTGGCGGCTGCTCCGTCGGCAAAGCCTGGAACGCCGTTACCTGCCACCGTTTCAACTATGAGCTGGCCGCCATTTTGTCTGATCCGCCGTATCGCGTGATTGCCTGCATCGGCTACGTAGATAGCGCCATCGGGCGCGATTACAATTTCGTCGGGCAGACGGAATGCCGAATCGAGCGCTCCACCATCACGATAGCTGACAAGTCCCTGCCGCGTGCTATTGAGCTTGGTCTGTCTGCTTTTCTCCGTGATCTCGTTGAACGTCCCTGCGAACGTATCCACGTTAATGCTGCTGCCGGACCGCCGGATTCGACGCACCACGCTATTTCCGTTTTCCGTGACGTAGACCGTGCCGCCGGGGTCCACAGCAACGCCGTTCGGGAAGGAAAAAGTCGGCGCTTTGCCCAGTGTGTTTCCCGAATCGTTGTAACCTTCCTCACCGGTTCCGGCGAACAGGCAGACCTGACCACTGGAATCAAGCGTTCGAATTGCGTGGTTCTGCTGATCGGTGACGTAGAGCAAACCATCGGGTCCAAAGCTCATTCGTCTTGGGCGACTAAATCTGGCTTCGTCGCCACTCACACAACCGGTATCAAGACCCGGGAAGCCGCTTCCGGAAAAAGTTGAAACGGTTACGTCTGCTACGACCTCGAACGCAGCTGTGCTTGTCGTATTCCCGTCTGAATCCACAACCTGAACTGTGTGGCGGCCGAGGGGCAAATCAGGATCGATCGCCACGATGAGCGAGGTTCGAGTGAAGGAGCGAATAACCGTATCCTTGCCATCGACCAATGCTTTAACCTTCTTATCGAAGTTTGCTCCGACGACCTCGATCGACAGTTTCTTTTCTCCCGTGCGTATTCGAATCGGCGCAACGGTGAATATGAATGGAAGATCAGTCGGCGTTACCGGGATGATTTGGTCCTTGGATTGGATTCCGTCCTGCTCGACTCGCACCACCAGTCTGGTGGGCCGGCTTCGCAGAATACCGGGCAATGTGGCTTTGAGTTGACCGTTCTTTCCGACAGTCGTATCAAGAAGCATGTCGTTTACGAACAGCGTCGCTCCCGGCTTGAAGTCGCCGGACACATTCAGCTCAACATCGTCGGTCCCGACTTCGAGCGTGTCGGGATCCACGGATGTAATCTTCACAGGCCTCGGAACTATGAAGAAGATTTCTGTGTTAGATATGCTTCCGTTCTTGCTGATAAGAGTTATTGGTATTTCGGCGGGGTCCTTAACAAGATCCGCCGGAATCTCTATCTGAAAACCGCCGTTTACATCCGTCTTAGCAGTGCCCCCGCGACCCCAAACCAGAAAGTCCGAGCCGTTGCTAAACGAATCGGTAAGGATGGTAGGAAGGAATATCAGCCCGGAGCCTTCTTCGGCGGCGTTGCCATCGAGTCTGATCACCAGGTCGGGGTCCTGAGCTTGCACCGTCAGCGTCTCGACAGGAGTCATCGTGCCATCCGGATTTACTCCTCTTACCGTGTGAGTACCCGGCGCCGCGACCTGTGACGCATTCACTTCCGCCAGCAGCACCTTACCCTTATTGCTTGTTCGTGGCTTTGCGAGTGGGACGCCATCGAACAGCACATTAGCGGCGCTATCGAAGCCACGACCCTCCAGGCGTATCGTGAACGTTCGCGTTCCTGCGGTTATGATGTCGGGACGAAGCCGCTTGATCTGGGGGCCTTCACCTTGAGCCTGAACAACCGAAGGTTTATCTATCCCAGGCAGGAAAATCCACGCCAGGGCCAGCACCGGGGCCAGCCAAAATGCAACTACTTTCCTCATTCCGCTCTGACTCCTCTACCACTCAAGCCTCGACACACTCCACATAAGTAGAAGTCCGCTCGGACGAAAGCTTGCGTGCTTAAATATGCCAAGAACCTCATGCGGGATTGAAAAGTATAGCTGGCGGCTTGAACGTTCCACAAGATGAAGTTGCTCTCGATGTTCGCGACCGCCAATGCTAATCTCAAGGACTAGATCTTGAGGGAAGGAGAATACAGTGAAGCTCAAGCGACTTGGGCGCACGGGTCTAAAGGTCACCGAAGTCTGTCTTGGAACAATGACCTTCGGTTATCAGTGCGACGAACGAACGTCGTTCGAAATCATGGACGCTGCTGCTGAGGGTGGCATCAACTTTATAGACACCGCCGACGTTTATCCGATACCGGTATCGCTTGAAACCGCCGGCAAGACCGAAGAGATCGTCGGGCGATGGCTTCGAGGCAAGCGCGAAGAGTTCGTGCTTGCAACCAAATGCCGAATGCAGATGGGGAAGGGCGCAAATGACGTCGGCCTCTCGCGCAAACACGTGCTGGCAGCTATCGACGCAAGCCTGCGCAGATTAGGCACAGACTACGTCGATCTCTATCAGGTTCACTCTCCGGATCCCGAAACGTCGATCGACGAGACCTTGGGCGCCTTGGACACGATCGTCAAGAGCGGCAAGGCTCGTTACATTGGGTGCTCGAACTTCCAGGCTTGGCAGTTGGCGAAGGCGCTTTGGACGAGCGACCGTTTGGGGCTGGCGAGGTTCGATTCGGCGCAGCCTCGTTACAACGTTCTGTTTCGAGAAATCGAACACGAGCTATTCCCGCTTTGCGAAGATCAGGGCGTCGGCTTGATCGTCTATAACCCGTTGGCTGGCGGGTTCCTGACCGGCAAGCATCGCCGCGAGGCGGCGCCCGCTGCGGACACGCGTTTCGCCGTCGCAGGCAAGTTGTACATGGATCGTTACTGGAACGAAGCTTGTTTCACGTCGATCGAACGGTTGCAGGCTTTCTTCAAACGCCGAGACAAATCGCTCACGCACGTCGCGCTGGCGTGGGTGTTGAAACAAACCGCCGTGACCTCGGCGATCGTCGGCGCAACCAGCGCTGCCCAGCTTCGTGACACGCTTGGCGGAGTCGATTTGGAACTCGATCAGGAAGAGTTGGAGCAGTGCGACAATCTTTGGTATGAGTTGCCGCGGGCGCGCGACCCCAGGATCTCGTTGAGGTAACGATCAGAGTGTTCAAGGTAGCCCTTGTCGGGACGCACGGCGTAAACAAGACCACCGTCGCTTATGAGCTTGCCGGAGTGCTCAAGCGCAAGGGCAGAACTGTGGAGTTGCTAACCGAGATCGCTCGCGAGTGCCCGTTCCCTTTGAACCAGCAGGCGACGCGCGAAGCCTATCAGTGGATCATCACCCGACAGGTGCAGCTTGAAATCGAGAAGGCGCCGCGCGCCGATTTTCTGGTTTGCGATCGTTCAGTGCTTGACAACTTCGCTTACTACCTGAGGCGCTACGGAAGCACTGGCGAAGAGGCCGAGGCGCTGGCCGCTTACTGCCGTTCGTGGATGAAGACTTATGACTTGCTGATAAGGCTGCCGATCAGTCGCGTTTTGGCGCCGGACGGATTCCGCTCGACAGACGCTGAGTTTCAACGAGAGATTGATCTGTTGTGCGATGAGCTATTCGAGAGCGTTTACAGCAGAGACACGCGGCCGTCTTATGAGCGAGGGCCGGTTACGGCGATTGAGATAGCGGACATAATCTTTCAGTTTTCGTGATAAGATCAAATCTCAATATGGCTCACTTTAGCTTCACAACTGCAGGTGAATCACACGGCAAAGCGCTAGTCGTCGTCATCGAAGGCTTACCTGCCGGGTTATCGTTCGATGCTGCGTTCATAAATCGCGAACTCTGGCGCCGTCAGCAAGGCTATGGTCGCGGCGGCCGGATGAAGATCGAAAAAGACGAGATCGAAATCCTCTCAGGCGTCCGTCACGGCAAGACTCTGGGGACGCCTGTCTCGCTTCTGATTCGCAACCGCGATTTCGATAATTGGCAGGACGTGATGGCACCAGAACCTCGCGAGTTTGCAAACGAAAAACGCGCGCGGCGCCTCACTCGTCCGCGGCCCGGGCACACTGATCTCGCGGGTGGGCTGAAGTACGACACGCACGATTTGCGGGATATTCTCGAACGAGCGAGCGCAAGGGAGACCGCCGCGCGCGTCGCTGCCGGAGCATTCGCAAAGCTACTTCTGAAAGAGATCGGCATCGAGATTGCGAGTCACACTGCGATGATTGGAGGCGTGCCCGATCAACCTATCGACGCTAGTTGGGAACAGATCGCGGCGATTCCTGACGACTCTCCCCTGCGATGCACCGACAAAGAGGCCGAACAGAGAATGATCGCGCTCATCGATGCCACGAAAGAGGCCAAAGACACGCTTGGAGGGATTTTCGAAGTTGTCGCGCACGGAGTCGTCGCGGGGCTCGGCTCGCATATCAGTTGGGTTGAAAAGATCGACGGACGACTTGCGCAAGCCATTATGTGCATACCGGCGGTGAAAGCAGTTGAGATAGGCGTGGGCGTCCAGGTGAGCCGGCGCACCGGGTCGCAGATACACGACGAGATCGGCTATAATCCAAATGAGCGCAGGTTCACCCGTCCGACAAATCGCGCAGGCGGAATCGAAGGCGGTATAACCAACGGCGAAGAGGTTAGGGTTAGCGGACACTTGAAACCGATATCGACTCTGAGGCAACCGCTCGCTAGCGTCGATGTGGTGACGAAAGAAGAGTCGGCAGCCGCATTCGAACGCTCTGACATCGCGGCGGTGCCTGCGGCCGGAGTGATCGGGGAGGCGATGGTTGCGATAGTGCTTTCTGATGCAGCGCGAGAGAAATTCGGCGGCGATAGCCTTGGCGAAATCAAGCGTAATCTCGAAGGATACCTGGAGCAGTTGAAGAGGTACTAAGGTGATGGGCGATCAGCACCGCGAGCGGTGGCAGGCGCATATTCGCCAATCAACTGGCGGAGGCAACACTCGCTGAGGCTCGCGGCGTTGATCGCGAGCCACTCGGCGGAGCAGAGCGATGACCGTACCGGTTCACGATCGATATGCACTCCCCGGGCGCGATATCGATCATGAGATCGAGGAACTGCGCCGCTCGATCAATGCCCGGCGCACGCACGGCATACTTTATTATCTGCTGCTGGTGGCGATATTCTTCATCGGCTTCGCCGTAGGCTACGCAACGCACAGTCTTGTCGGAGCTGCTATAATAGTTGTCGGGCTTGCGTTAGTCGCCTGGAGAGAGGTCACCAGTTTCAAGGCTCGCACGGCCCTGCTGAACCAGTTGCTGGGAGAGCAACTCGCTCGGCGCCAGCATGAAGAGAAATTAAAGGAATTCGAGACGAAGCAATGATACTGAATGTTGTTAAATACGGAGATCCGATCCTCACCAAACGCGCGGAAGAAGTAACCGAGTTTGACGATAAGCTGCACAAGCTGATCGACAACATGTTCGAGACTATGTACGCCGCGCCCGGCGTCGGGCTTGCAGCCCCGCAGGTTGGCCTGCTCAAGCGGTTGTTTGTGATGGACTGTAGCGTCGGCAAAGACAAGAAGAAAAAGATTGCCCTCATCAATCCTGTCATCGAAACCGAAGAGGGCGAGCAAATCGGCGAGGAAGGATGCTTGAGCTTCCCTGGAATTTATCTAGAAGTCAAGCGGCCCCAGCGCGTTGTTGTTCGCGCTCAAGATATTGACGGCAGACCGGTGTCGCTTGATGTGATGGACCTCGAAGCTCGTTGCGTTTCACACGAGACCGATCACTTGGACGGTGAGCTGTTCATCAACTATCTGAGCCCGCTCAAGCGCGATCTTACGAAGCGAAAGATCAAGAAGCGCATCAAACAAGGCGACTGGTAACAGCCAGCCAACCGTCGCGCAACGGTCGCGCCCCACACTTCACATTTTTCCTCCTGCTTGTGTCCTCAGACGGTACGCATTCGTGCCGATACGATTCACTTCTGTCTTCTATCCAATCAGAAAACGGTCGGTATGCTTGGTATCGAACTTGTTCTTATTCGACTCGAGGAGATCAAGTGTCGACCCGATCGAAGAAGAAGAATACGGGGCTGGCTGCGATCTTGCTGTCCGTCGCATTGGCCGCGTGCCAGACAGTGAGTCAAAACACAAGTCAACAACCGAGCAATCCGCAAACGCCGACCATTGATGCTTCGCCAGTGGAATCAGGCGAAGCCCAGTGGAAAATTGCCAAAGCCGAGACCGTGACTTTGACCGTTAATGCGCCTGGCGCTAAGTCGGTGAGGGTCCTTTACCGACCAATTGTTGCCACCGACCGATACGTCGTGCTCAAGAGAATCAATGCTCCGACCGACGGTCGGAGCGG
>DATFWM010000120.1:0-2447 GCA_035259295.1 Blastocatellia bacterium
GCCTCTGCAGGTCAAGGAAATCAAAATCGAAGAAGCGCCCGCGGAAAAAGAAGAGTCGCCCTACTACTCGTCGAACGACAGCGAACGTGAATCAACTCCGCCCACGTTCTTCCCCGGTGCGTACGATTCCGACGAGTCAGAAGGTGGCAGCAAGGTCAAAGCTATCGTCATTGTGGCTATGGTGGTTCTGCTCGCTTGCTCGGCAGCATATCTGAGCTGGCGAAACGTGAGCGGAAAAGGATCGCCAGTTTCGTCGCCGTCACAGACCTCCACACCAGCCACTTCGACGCCGAAACCCGAAGCCGGACAAACTTCGCAGAAGCAGGAACCGGAATCCGCTGGTTCGGACGTAAGCGACATCCGCTTGGGCGGCACGCCGAACGCACCGACGCCCAAGCCCTCGGCGACCAAGCCGGCCACCAAGCAAACGACACCCGAGCCCGAGCCTGAACAGGACGCTGAGCCTGAAGTCACGCAGCGGCTCATCGTGCACAACGAATCGCCGCACGCGGCCCAGCCAGCAGCTCCGCCAGAGCAGGAAAACGTGCAGGCGCCATCAGTGGCACTCGGCGCGGCTCCTGACACGAAGACCTTGGCTGGACTGAGCAGCGCCGCCAGCACGCCGACGGCGCCCGCGCAGGTCGTCAAGGTTTCACAAGGCGTCATGGAAGGCCTGATCCTGAAGCGCGTACAGCCGCGCTATCCCGCACAAGCCATGCAGATGCGGATCCAGGGTGCCGTCCAACTGCAGGCCACCATCAGCAAGAGCGGCGACATCACAAATTTAAAAGTGGTCAGCGGCGACGGCATTCTCGGGCGCGCGGCGCAGGAAGCGGTGAAGCAGTGGAAGTACAAGCCGTACTACCTGAACGGCGAGCCGGTCGAAATTCAGACGCAGATTCTGGTGAACTTCAAGCTGCCCAACTAAAACCATCATCGAGCTCTGGCAGAGGCTGCGCGAGGAAGTTGCTCGCGCAGTTTTCGTTTTGGCAACAGCTTTTAGAGCGAGGACCTACGTCTTGACCTCTCGCCCGCTTGGCAGTATGCTCAATGATCGATATATCGATTATCGATCATTCCTACGATGCCTAAACAAAAACTCAGTCCTCTCCCCGCCGCCGCATTTCAGATCCTGCTTGCTCTCGCAGGTGAAGACCTCCATGGCTATGGAATCATGCGCAACGTTGCTCAGCAGACGGCGGGACGCATGCGTTTGGGGCCCGGAACTCTCTACAGTTCGATTCGCGCGCTGTTAGAAGAGAAACTGATTGAAGAAGTTGATCCTCCAAGGGATCTGAGCGCCGTGCATGCGCGACGTCGTTATTACCGCCTAACAGCAACGGGCCGAAAACTGGCTCGTTACGAGGCCGAGAGACTCGCCGACCTGTTGCGCGTGGCAAGGTCCAAGAAGATATTGAGGGGGGATTATGTCTGAGATGATCTTCCGCTTTCTTCTTCACCTGTATCCCTCGAGTTTTAGGCGGGAGTACGGGGACGAAGCTCTACAGCTATTTCGCGATCGCAGGCATGATGAAACTGGAATGTGGCTATCGTTTCGGCTGTGGTTCGACTTGCTCACCGATCTGGCCATATCGCTTCCACGCGAGTACGCACACGTGCAACCCGGAGCAGAGGGTGCTCCGGCAAAGATGTGTTGGGACGGCACGCCCACGTTCTTTGTGTTCGAGGCTACATCTCCTGGGCGCAAGCCACTGCTACTCGGGGGACTGTTATCGTTGATTACGCTTGTTTCTTTTGCCAGCCTAGTGAACCAGGCCAGCCATTTCCGACCGGCCAATGCTTGGAGTTTTGCGTCCCCGGGCGCTCAAGACAGGCAGAGTAAGCAAACACAGCGGACAACGTCGGAGAGCGAGCAAACAGTTGTCCAAGGGCCACAAGGTGCCTATGCAACGCTGGACACCGCGTCGCGGCGCCGGATTATCGCGAACGCCGTCACATCAATCAAGCAACACCACATCGAGCCATTGGAAGCACAGAAGGCCTCAGACGCACTTCTCATTCACGAGCAACGAGGCGATGATGATTCGGCTTCGACCGCCGCGGAGTTCACCCGTCTCACAACAAGGCAGATGCAAGAAGCAACGGGCGACAACAAATTGGTGTTGCTTTATAGCGCCCGAGTTATACCGGAGCGCTCGCCGGGGTCGCCTTCGGCGCCTCCTGCCGCCTATCGAGACGAGATGCAGCCGGTCAATTGCGCTTTTGAACGGGTCGACATACTGCCTCACAACATCGGTTACCTGAAGCTCAATGCGTTTCCGGATGCATCCGTGTGTGGCGTTACTGCTACCGCCGCAATGGCTAAATTGAATGATGCCGCCGCACTGATCTTTGACCTGCGGGACAACCGCGGCGGCTTTCCAAGCATGGTCAGCCTGATTGCGGCTTATCTTTTTGATCATCCCGAGTACATGTATTGCCCAATT
>DATFWM010000121.1:0-4070 GCA_035259295.1 Blastocatellia bacterium
CGATTCCGGTCGCGCGCCAACGCGTGTTCGAGTTCAACCGCGGCGCTGGTCAGACGACCAATGATCCGGTCACGACGTTCTTTGGCCCCTGGGGCATTAAGACTGATGACGGATCGACGTTGGCTGCGGACTTCGGCCGGATATCGGCAGCCCCGAGCTTCGGCACTCGTGAGATATGGACGCTGAGGAACGGGGGCGGAGGCTGGGATCACCCAATCCATATCCATTTCGAGGAGTGTCAGACTCTCGCTCGCGACGGAAGCGCGTCAAACGTCCCGGCCTGGGAGAAGGGCCGCAAGGACGTCTGGCGGCTCCACCCGAGCGGCGAGGTGACTATCACGCTGCAGTTCCGTGACTTCGGCGGGATGTTCATGGAGCACTGCCATAACACCATGCACGAGGATAATGCCATGCTGCTCAGGTGGGAGATTGACGACGGGGGCGCGCCCTTCCTGCGGCCTCTGCCGACGCCCATCCCCAAGCCGCAAGGTGTAACGTTCCAGGCGCCTGACGACATCCTGCCCACCGCGTTCTGAGGCGGCGGTACGATGGCGGTACAAAGAAAGGAGCTAGACTATGAAGACACGGCAAAGCATGAAGCCTGGGCGATGGTTGAGTCCAATCGCCCTATCAGTGCTTGTGTGGACCATCGCGGCGCTGATGTGCAGCGGTGTGCCCGTCAGCGCCGCTACGTCTGCCCAAACGGCTACGGGCTCCCAGGCTACTCGCGTTGACAGCAGCATCTTGATCAACGTCTCTGGGGTTGTCGTTGCGCCAGACGGGACTCGAATCACGGTCTCCGGATCTGTGACGGTCAAGTGCAGCGCGGTGCCAGACATATCAGGGGCCCTGACAAGCGTAGTGCTCGCCTTCGATTTTTCGAACGTGACGGCTACGACTGGGTCGGGCGCAAACCAAGTGACGTATGATACTAAAGGGTTTCGGTGCACCAAGATCAGGCCGTTGAAGGTTTCAGATGTGATCGCGATCGTTTGCCCCTACTCCCCGAGCGGGGGCGCGGCCTCGCAAGCAAAAACCTTGCTGGTGACTGCCAGCCTCAACTTTAACGTGTCCACCGGACAACTCGTAAGCGGAAGCATCACCGTAGGCAACAACACCTTCAGCAGCACCGTCTAGTGCAGCTGAACCAGAGTATCGGTGGGCCGATCACCAAGCGGCCCACCATTCTCACCCAGAGAGACGTGCGGGCGGCGTCCGAATCACAAAGCGCCGCCGGCGCGCTCAACAGATAACAAACCTCCAGGATTACGGAGAGAATGATATGGAGAGCAGATCGATCAAACTCTTTCTTCTTGTGGCGCTAATACTAAGCACAACTCTTTTGATACACCCTCAAACTGGTACAGCAGGCGCCTCACAACAGCAACAGGATGTCGAATACTTTTGCCCCATGCACCCGGAGGTCAAGTCAAAGGCTGCCGGCAGTTGCCCGAAATGCGGGATGACTCTTAAACACCACTCCAACTCACAAGTCTCCGAAGCGCAGAAGGGCACGCCCTGGGGCGCAAACTATTTTCCTAACGTAATGCTGACCACGCAAGACGGAAGTACTGTCCGGTTCTACGACGATCTTGTCAAAGACAAGGTCGTGGCAATCAACCTGATTTACACGACCTGTAAGTACAATTGCCCACTCGAAACTGCGCGTTTAGCGCAGGTCCAGAAGATGTTAGGCGACCGAGTGGGGAGAGATATCTTCTTCTACTCGATTACAATTGATCCGATCCAAGACACGCCGGCGGCACTCAAGGCCTACGCTGAAAAGTATCATGCCGGGCCAGGCTGGCTGTTCCTCACGGGAAAGCAACAGGACATAGATCTGATCAGCAAGAAGCTCGGGTTGGATTCGCTTCCCAACCCTTCCGACCCGGACCGCCACATTCCGGCATTGTTGATCGGCAACGCGGCGACTGGACTGTGGATGAGAAACTCGGCAATGGATAACCCGCGATTCCTCGCCATCAAGCTCGAGCAGATGCTTGGCTGGCAGAACGCCAAGGAGGGGGTCAGGGCGGCGTCCAAACTGGACCTCGACAAGGGACAGTACCTGTTCGCGACTCAGTGCGGCGCGTGCCACACTATAGGGCACGGTGACAGGGTCGGGCCAGACCTGCTCGGCGTAACTAAGACGCGGGACAGGGCCTGGCTCGCCAAGTTTATCGCCACGCCAGATAAGATGTTGGAAGAGAAAGACCCCATCGCTGCGGCTCTGTTCAGGAAATACAAGGAGATTCGCATGCCCAACCTTGGACTGCACGAAGTAGACGTGACCACGCTGATCCAGTACTTGCAATCGCAAACGGCCACCCTGGAAAGAGAGAAGGCAGCCGCGACGCCCAAACCCGAAACCAGATGAGCTTATCCCGGCCTTGCGTTGCAGCACGAACCCCTCGCCCGGCGTGCTCGCCCTTTCAATTGATAGTCGCGACTTTTGGGTCGGTTGCTGGTAAACTGCAAGATCAGAAGACGCGATGGGAATTGGCGAGGTTCGAGTCTTGGAAACCGCGGTCACGCGTGCGACCGCCAAATCTGGCGCCACTCGCAGGGTGCGCGCCATCGCCATCAACACCTTTCGCGAATCGGTCCGCGACCGCGTCCTTTACAACCTCATCCTTTTCGTGTTGGTGCTCGTTACCGCTTCGATCTTTGTAAGCGATCTCTCGCTCGACATGGAAAGCCAGTTCACTGCCGCGCTCGGTCTTAGCGCGATGCTGATGTTCGGCGCGGTGATCGCGATATTCATCGGCGTCGGTCTCGTCTACAAAGAGATCGACAAGCGAACCATATACGGTCTCCTATCGAAGCCTGTGCGCCGACACGAGTTCATCATCGGAAAATACGTGGGGCTGTGTTTGACTCTGCTGGTGAACTCGTTGGTGATGGTGCTGGCCACCGAGCTTGCGATTCTTTACGTCAACGGAAAGTTTGTCCTATTGCACACGGCTGTGCTGGCCGCATCGTGCCTCGTGTACCTGGAGCTTGCGCTGCTGGTCGCGGTGGCTCTGATGTTCTCAAGCTTCAGCACCCCGATGCTCTCCGCGCTCTTTTCATTCGCCGTTTACGTCATCGGACATTTCAGCAAGGACTTGCTCGAAATGGCCGCGCTCTCGAATTCCGCGACGACTCGCGCGCTGCTGACCGCGCTTTACTACGTGCTTCCGAACCTTTCCAATTTCGGATTCATAACCGAAGCCTCACACGGGCGAGTAGTTCCACTGGACACAGCGGTCGCCGCGACCGCTTACGCGATTGTTTACATCGGTATCTTGCTATCCGCAGCGATGCTCATTTTTCAAAAGAGGAATTTCAAGTGAGTACGCTTGGACGCGTTGTGCCAACAGCGATTATCGCGGCAGGCATCGGCCTGCTGTATCCGATGCAGCGATGGATCGATTACAAAACGCCTCGCGAGATTACCGCCGAAGATGCGCTCTATCTTTCGTCGGGCAAAGCGGTAAAGAAGATGAGTCTGGGTCTTGACGCGCTGGCAGCGGACATCTACTGGATCCGGACTGTGCAGTACTTCGGACGCAAGCTGATCGCGAGTGGCAATCCGATTACATCAAGTTCGACCAAAGACATCAGCATGCCCCTGCTCGCTCCGCTGCTTAACATCGTCGTCACGCTTGATCCGCAGCACCTCCCGGCTTATCGTTTCGCCGCCATCTTCCTTCCAGAACGCGACTTGCCTTCGGCGATAGCCCTTGTCGAGAAGGGCATCCGCGAAAACCGCAACGCGTGGCGGTTGTATCAGGACCTTGCCTACATCTACTGGCAAGCAGGTAACGCATCGAGCGGCTCGGAACAAGCCGAAAACTTTGCGAAAGCTGCCGGCTGGTACGACAAAGGCAGCAACGTGCCCGGTGCAGCTTGGTGGATGCGCGACCTTGCCGGCTTGATGAGGATAAAAGGCGGAAGCCGTGAGGCCGCCCGCGCGGTTTATGAGACGTATGTTACCAGCGACGACCAGAACGTTCGGGGACAGGCGATTTCGCGATTGAAGCAGCTGCGTTCGTTGGACGAGCTGGATGCAATCAACGCACTTCTTG